>NZ_JBSGDY010000275.1:0-5147 GCF_053602615.1 Micromonospora sp. NPDC004336 | reverse complement strand
CGCCGGGCCGCGCCGGGCCGCGGCGGGCCGCGCCGGGCCCACGCCGGACCTCGGCGGGCCACCCGGCCCAGCCCGGCGGGCGGCGGACCTGCCGGGCGGACCCGCCCCGCTGCCCGACGGACCGGTACGGGGACACGCCGAGCGGCGCCCCGCCGCCGAGGAGTCGGCGGGACGCCGGTCGACGCGGCGCACGCGTCAGCGACCGGACATCGACATGCGCTTCTTCTTGGCCGTGCCCATCGCCATCAGCGCGCCCATTCCCTTCGGCATCCCGCCCGCGCGGCCGAGCATCCCCCGGAACACCTCGCCGGGCTTCTGCTGCTCGCCCATGTAGGCGGTGACCACGATGAGCGCCCCCGTCAGCGCGGGGACCGCCCACTGGAGCATCCGCATCTGCCGCTGGCTCGACGCCACGTTCGACGGGGTCTGCGAGTTCGGTTCGGTGACCCCCTCGACGGGTGGGCCCCCGGCCTTCTCCAGCTTCATGCCGAGCAGCCGGCTGTAGCCGGTCACCGCCAGCGCGCCGACCGTCAGCGCGGTCTTCAGCGTGCTGGCCCGGGCGACGCCCGACTGGGCCGCCACCCGGGGGCTCTCCGTCACCAGTTCGCCGACGGCGCCCGCGAGGTGGGCGCCGATCGCGGCCGCGTTCACCGGGGTCCACCGGGCCCAGCCGGCCGAGGCCATCGGCAGCCGCTGGGTCGAGTCGTTCATCTGAGCCGCCGCGCCGTTGACCCCGAACGCTCCCATCAGGGAGCCCCCGAACCAGGCCGCCAGGCCCAGATCGTGCATCGAGCGCAATGCGGTGTGCCGTTCGGACATCTGATCCCCTTCCACCGTGTCGGGCGGTGCGGCATACCCGCCGCCCGGTCCGCTAATCCCGTCCGTCACCTGCTGATACGACGCGACCGCGCGGATACCGGAGAAGACCGGGAGCCGGTGACCTCGCCGCCCGTCGGGAGCCGACCCGGACCCCGGCGACCGTGCCGCCTCACCCGCGTGCCCCGCCCGGCGCACGGCCGGTCGCCCGGTTGGGACGGGCCGGTCACCCGGTCCGAGCGGGGCGGCGGCCGGAACTGGCGGGGCCGCGGCCGGAACTGGCGGGGCCGGCGCGGGTGGGAGCGGTGGGAGCGGCGACCGGGACCGGCGGGGAGGAGTCGGCGGGGCCGGTGGCGGGTAGATCCCCTCCCGGACGAGCCGAGCGAGAGGGGAAGAGGATGTCGCAGCCCGAGGAGAGCCGGGAGAAGACCGCCTCCACCGACGCGGTGCTCATGCACCCCGGCAACGACCCGCGCGTGACGACCGCCCAGGTGCCGCCGCCGCCCGAGCGGGGCGAGACCCGCGTCGAACGGGACGGCGAGATGGCGCCCGTCGAGACGGAAGAGTGAGCGGGTCCCCGGGCGGCGGAGCACGCCGCCCGGGGGCGTACGGGGGCGGACGAGGTCGGTGGGAGATGGGTGACGTGCGGGAGCTGGTGGACGGGCCGGCGCGGGTGCGGTACGCGAGCCTGTTCGACGCCGCGCCGTCGCCGTACCTCGTGCTCACCCCCGAGCTGGTGATCGTCGAGGTCAACCGCGCCTACCTGCGGGCCACGGGGCGCACCCGGAAGGAGCTGATCGGCCGCGAGTTGTTCGCCGCGTTCCCGGCGAACCCGGACGACCCCGAGGGCACGGGCATCCCCAACCTGCGGGCGTCGCTGCTGCGTGCCCGCGACACCGGCCGACGGGACACCATGGCGGTGCAGCGCTACGACATCCCGGACGGCGCCGGGGGCTTCGCCCGGCGGTACTGGAGCCCCGTCAACGTGCCGGTCCTCGACGACGACGGTCGGGTCGCGCTGCTGCTGCACCGGCCCGAGGACGTCACGGACTTCGTGCAGGACCGGCGGCGCGCCCGCGACGAGCGGGCCCGCGGGGAGAGCTTCCGGCGGCGCATGGTGGCGGCCGAGGCCGACCTGTACGCCCGCGCGCGGGAGCTGGAGACGGCCCTGGACGCCCAGGCGGTGGCGAACCGTCGCCTCGCGGCCCTGGTCGACCTGGCGGCCCAACTGGCGGCCTGCGAGAGCGTCGCCGAGCTGACCGAGGTGGTGGTCGAGCGGGGTCTCGTCGCCCTCGTCGGCGCCGACGGGGGCGCCGTGGCGGTGCGGGACGACGACGACCTGCTGCGCCTCACCATCACCGACAGCCTCGGCGGCGGCGTCTGGACCCGCTCCGGCGAGCTGCCCCTGAGCGCGCCGCTGCCGGCCTGCGTGGCGGCGGACGCGGGCGAGTCGGTCTTCCTGCCCGACCGGGCCGCCACCCTCCGCTTCGCCGACGCGATGGCCGACATAGTCGCCTCGACCGGGTTGCAGTCGTGGGCCGCGCTGCCGCTGCGGGTGGGGGAGCGGCTGCTCGGCTCGCTGACCGTCGGCTGGCGCGACCCGCACCCGTTCGAGCCGACCGAGGTGGAGGTGCTGGGCGCGTTCGCGGCGCAGTGCGCGCAGACCCTGGACCGGATCCGGGTGCACCGGGCGCAGCGGCAGACCTCCGAGACGCTGCAACGCAGCCTGCTCTCCGACCCACCGGCGGTGGCCGGCCTGGCCGTCGCGGTGCGCTACCTGCCGGCGGTGGAGCACGAGCAGGTCGGCGGGGACTGGTACGACGCCTTCCGCGCCGCCGACGGGGCCACCACCGTGGTGATCGGCGACGTCACCGGGCACGACCGCGCCGCGCTGGCCGCGATGGCACAGATCCGCAGCACCCTGCGCGGGGTGGCGTACGTGCTGGGCGAGCCGCCGGCGGCGGTCTTCGCCGGACTGGAGCGCGCCCTGCACGGGCTGGGCGTGACCACCCTCGCGTCGGCCGTGCTCGGCCACATCCGCGTCCCGGACGCCTCCGGCGACCCCGACCGGGCCCGCCTGACCTGGTGCAACGCGGGCCATCCGCCCCCGGTGCTGGTGCCGCCGGACGGCGCGGCGCGGCTGCTGGGCACCGACCCGGACCCGCTGCTCGGCGTGGGCCCCGTCGGCCGCGCCGACCACGAGCTGGCCCTCGACCCCGGGACGACCCTGGTGCTCTACACCGACGGGCTGGTCGAGCGCCGCGACGCCCCGATCGACGTCGGGATCGACCGGCTGCGGGAGGCGGCCGGGCGGCTGCGCCACCTGCCGTTGGAGGAGTTCTGCGACGTGCTCCTCGCGGAGCTGGCCGCCGTGCCGGGCGACGACATCGCCCTGCTCGCGCTGCGGGTCGAGTGAGGGCGCGCGTCGCCCCCGGCACGCCCGTCGGACGGGACCGGCGTCAGCGGGCCGGCAGGTCCGCGGCGAAGCGGGCCACCCGGGCCGCCAGCGGCGCACTGGCGCGTACCCAGGTGAAGTGGTCCATCCGGGAGCCGGCCTGCGCCGCGGTGTAGCGCTCGCGCGCGACGGGCGCCGCAGTCAGCTTGGCGCAGAGGTGGTCGACCGTCTCGTGCGGGGTGTACTGGTCGTCGTCCACGCTGACGGCGAGCACGGGGGTGCGCACGTCGCGCACGGCCGCCTCGGCGTCCACCCCGTCCAGCCGGGGGAAGCGGCCGGTCCGCGCGGTGTGCGCCCAGTCCCGGATGACTCCGCGCGCCTGCCGGCCGCCGAAGCCCCAGCCGGGCCAGACGCCGAGCAGCCGGGCCGTCGCGGCGATCCCCTGGGTGTACGGCAGGACGCCGTACCCGCGCAGGCCCGGGTAGCTGCGCCACCACGGCACGCCGACAGCGACCAGGGCCAGCCCGTCGACGTCGTGCCCGCCGTGCACGGCGAGGTGCAGCAGCGCGGCCTGCCCGCCCAGGGAGTGCCCCAGCAGCACCGTCTTCCGCCCGTCCCGCCGGGTCTTCAGTGCCGCCAGGACGGCGCCGACGTCGGTGGCGAGTTCGGCGTAGCCGTAGCGGCAGGCGCGGCTCGGCGCCGGGGTGCTCTCCCCGGTGCCGCGCAGGTCGGCGACCGCGACGGCGAGGCCGGCGGCGCGCAGGGCGGCGGCGAACGGCCGGTAGTAGCGGGCGCGGACGCCCATCGCGGGCGTGATCAGCACCAGCGGCGCGTCGTCGACGCCGTCCGGCTCGGGGTGGACCTGTAGTCCGAGCCGCGCGCCGTCGACCTCGACGAACTCCTGCCGGTATTCCCCCGTCGCGCTCATCGCCCCAGGCTACGGCCCGAAGCTACCGCTCGGTAAACGCGGGGTGGCGCGCGTCCCGCGCCGCCGGGACCCGCCCGTCGGCCGCGCCGCGTTCGGCCCGGTCGACGGCCGCGAGGACGTCCGGCACGTCGAGCGCCGCCAGCGCCGGATGGGGTACGGCGTCCGCCGGCCCCGCCAGCGGGCCCGCCCAGAGGGCCTGGTGCCGGGGCCGGTCCGGCGGCGGGCCCCACAGCGCCGGCGACACCGGGCCGAACAGCAGCACCGACGGAGTGCCGTACGCGGTGGCGAGGTGCCCGATGCCGGTGTCCCCGGCGACCACCAGCCGCCCGTGGGCGACCAGCGCGGCCAGCTCGCCGATCCCGGTCTCCCCGGCCAGCACGGCGGTGTCCGGCAGCCCGGCGTCGCGCGCCACCTCCACCGCGATCGCCCGCTCGCCCGGTGTCCCGGTGACCACCACCCGGTGCCCCCGGCGGGTCAGTTCCCGGGCGACCGCCGCGAACCGGGCCGGCGGCCAGCGTCGCGCCGGCGCCTTCGCGCCGGGGTGCACGATGCTCACCCCGGTCGGCAGCCCGTCCGCCGGTGGCCGTTGCAGGGCGAGGTCGGTGGGGTCGGTGGGGATGTCGTACCAGTGGAGTAGTCGGCACCAGCGGTGCACTTCGTGTTCGTTGTCGTTCCAGTCGGGTCCGTCGTGGTGGTCGGCGTCGGGGTTGGTGTAGGCGAGGAGTCGGTCGGGTCGGGTCTGGGCGAGCGTGCGGTGGGACTGGGGGCCTTGGCCGTGGAGGTTGACGGCGATGCGGGGTGGCGGGCCGGTCCAGGGCAGTGTGCCGAGGGTGGGGGTGTCGATGAGGGTGTCGATGCCGCCGATGAGGTGGACGAGTGGGGTGAGCCAGGCGGGTGCGGCGAGGGCGAGTTCTTCGTGGGGGTGGGTGGTGCGGAGGGCGCGGAGGGCGGGGGTGGCGGTGGTGAGGTCGCCGATGCCGAGGGCGCGGAGGGTGAGGATCATGGGTA
>NZ_JBSGDY010000274.1:0-5199 GCF_053602615.1 Micromonospora sp. NPDC004336 | reverse complement strand
CTTGAGCGGCGGGCGCCGCCCGAGCGCCGCGCGCCTCGCCCCGCGATCTTGCACTTTCTGCCCCGATAAAAGCCGTGGAACGGGCAAACGAGGGGCACAAACTGCAAGATCATCGCAGGCGAGGAGGCGAGGGGCGAGGGGCGGTCAGCCGACAGGTGGGGGCCACGCCCGCTGTCGAGCTGCCCCAGCCGTGGGACCGACGGCGCCCAATCGACAGGCTGCCGATGGCCGATCTACGCCGCCCCATTCACAGGGGCAGCTCGACAGCGCAGCCCGGCACCACGGTCAGGCCGCGTAGCGGGCCGCGAGGTCGACGGTGCGCCTCGCGGCGGCGACCATCGCCCGGTCGGCGAACCGCCCGTCCGGCAGCACCACCGTGCCGGAGCTGCGGGCTTGCGCCTCGGCCACGGCGGCGAGCAGTTCCTCCGCGCGGGCCACCTCCCTCTCCCCCGGGCGGAACGCCTCGGCGATGACGGGAAGCTGGCGCGGGTGGATGGCCGCCCGGCCGAGCAGACCGAGCCGCCGGCCGAGCGCGCACGAGGCGGCGAGGCCGTCGAGGTCGGCGACGTTCGCGTACACCGACATGGCCGGCGGGGGCAGGGCGGCCGCGCGGGCCGCGACCACGACCCGGCTGCGGGCCCAGGCCAGGCCGGCCTCGTCGTCGACGCCGAGGTCGGAGCGCAGGTCGGCCTCGCCGAGGCCGATCGAGGCCACCGCACGGTCGGCGGCGGCGATGGCGTACGCGGCCTCCAGGCCGAGGGCCGACTCGACCAGCGGGTGCAGCGGGACGTCCACCCGGGCGGCCACGGCCGCGACGGCCGCCGCCGACTCCACCTTCGGCAGCCGCAGGCCCGCCAGCCCCGGGCGACCGGCCACCGCGGCGAGGTCGGCGTCGAGGTCCGGGCCGGACAGCTCGTTGACCCGGACCTGGACCGGCACCGGGTGCGGCTGCCCGAGGAACTCGGCGACGGCCTGCCGCGCGTACGCCTTGCGGTCGGCGAGGACCGCGTCCTCCAGGTCGAGGATCACCGCGTCGGCGCCCGAGGCGACCGCCTTGGCGAACCGGTCCGGCCGGTCGCCCGGCACGTAGAGCCAGGTCAGCAGCAATCAGATCACCCCCTTCGCGCGCAGGGCCGCCAGCTCGGCGTCGTCGAGGCCGACCGAGCGCAGCACCGCGTCGGTGTCCTGGCCGTGGCGGCGCCCGGCGTGCCGGATCTCCCCCGGCGTCCGCGAGAGCCGGAACGGCACGTTCTGCATGCGTACCTCGCCGAGTTCCTCGTCGGGCACGGCGCGGACGGTGCCGAGCGCGGCGTACTGCGGGTCGGCGAGGATGTCCCGCACGTCGTAGACCGGGGCGACCGCCGCCTCGGCCGCCTCGAACGCCGCCACCACCTCGTCCCGGTCGCGCTCGGCGACCCAGGCGCCGACGGCGGCGTCCAGCTCGTCGGCGTGCGCGGCCCGGCCGCTGCCGGTGGCGAACCACGGCTCGTCCACCAGCTCCGGGCGGCCGACCAGCCGCAGCACCCGCTCGGCGATGCTCTGGGCGCTCGTCGACACCGCGACCCAGCGCCCGTCGGCGCAGCGGTACGTGTTGCGCGGGGCGTTGTTGTTGGACCGGTTGCCCAGCCGGGGCTGGACGTAGCCGAGCTGGTCGTACCAGGTGATCTGCGGGCCGAGCATGGCCATGATCGGCTCGATGATGGCGAGGTCGACCACCTGCCCGGCGCCGCCGAGGTCGCGGGCGCGCAGCGCCAGCATGACCGCGTACGCGGCCGCGAGGGCGGTCACCGAGTCGGCCAGCCCGAACGGGGGCAGGGTCGGCGGCCCGTCCGGCTCGCCGGTGGCGGCGGCGAAGCCGCTCATCGCCTCGGCCAGGGTGCCGAAGCCCGGCCGCCGCGCGTACGGGCCGACCTGGCCGAAGCCGCTGATCCGGGCGATCACCAGCCGGGGGTTGACCGCGTGCAGCTCAGCCGGGCCGAGGCCCCACCGTTCCAGCGTGCCGGGGCGGAAGTTCTCCACCAGCACGTCCGCGTCGGCGAGCAGCCGGCGCAGCAGCTCGGCGCCCGCCGGGTCGGACAGGTTGAGGGTCACGGTGCGCTTGTTGCGCCCGAGCACCTTCCACCACAGGCCGACGCCGTCCTTCGCCGGGCCGTGCCCGCGCGACGGGTCCGGCTTGGCCGGATGCTCCACCTTGATCACGTCGGCGCCGAAGTCGCCGAGGAACGCCGCGGCGAGCGGCCCGGCGAAGAGGGTGGCCAGGTCGACCACCTTCACCCCGTCGAGCGGCCCGGGCCGGGCCGGTTCTGCTGCGGTCGTCACGGCGTTCCCTTCGTCGGATCGATGGTGGCCAGGAAGACGTCGCCGTTGCCGGGCGACCCGCCGGGCAGCGTGCCGGCGGTGAGCCCGCTGACCCGCAGCCGCCCGTCGGCGCCGAGGGCGGCGTAGACGTTCTCCTCGCCGAAGGCGTCGGCGGCGTCGTCGCGGGCGGTGCCGTACTGGGCGACGCCGAGCTGGCGGCCCCGGACGTCCAGCCGCAGCGTCAGCACGTCCGCTCCCCCGACCGGCACCCCGAGGCTGCTGCCGGTGAAGCCGACCACGGCCACCGCCCCGCCGGGCAGCGCCACCACGTCCGCGCCCGCGTCCGCGCCACGACCGCCGGTCACCGTCCGCCAGCGCTGCCGGCCGGCCGCCGTGTACGCCACGGTCAGCACGTCGGTGCCGCCCGCGGTGGCCTCGCCGCCGACCGAGCCGGTGGCCACCACCGTGCCGGTGGAGCTGACCGTGACCCCGCCGAGCAGGTCGTCGCCCGCCCCGCCGACCGAGGTCGCCCAGCTCCGGTTGCCGGCCGGGTCGAAGCGGGCCAGCCAGCCGTCGGTACCGCCGAGCGCGGTGGTGCCGGGCAGGCCGGCCGACGTGCCGCCGGCGACGTACACGCCGTCGGCGTCGACGGCCACCGCGTACGCCTTGTCCTCGCCGGGGCCGCCGAACTGCCGGCTCCAGGCCACCGACCCGTCCGGGGCGACGCGGACCAGCACCGCGTCCTTGTCCCCGGCCGGGGCCGTCCCGTCGAACGAGCCGCTGGTGTAGCCGGCGACGTAGGCGCCGCCGTCCGGAGCCGCCGCGACGGCGTAGAACCGGTCCGCCTTGGCGGGGTCACCGGCCTGGGTCAGCCAGGTCCGCTGCCCGGTCGCGGTCAGGCGGGCCACGAACCCGTCGTCGGCTGGGCTGCCGGGATGCCGGCCGTCGAGGTCGCCCCGGGTGTAGCCGGCCGCGATCACGCCGCCGTCGGCGAGCGGCACCACGCCGTAGAGCCGGTCGTTGGCCGGGGTGCCGAACTGGGTCGTCCACCGGGTGCCGGTGGCGTCCACCCGGCTCACCACGGCGTCCAGCCCGCCCGCGTACGGCTGGCCGGCGACCGGACCGGAGGCCGCGTAGCCGAGGGTGGTGGCGCCGTCCGGGTGGGCGGCGACGCCGCCGGCCCAGTCGACGCCCGCGCCGCCGTACGCCGGCCCGGGCAGCCCGGCCGGCGGGGTGACGCTCAGCGTGGGCGCCAGCCGCCGCAGACCGTCCACGAAGGCCGGCCGCCACACGTCCCAGTCGTGTCCCCCGTCGAGCACCCGGAACTCGGCGGCCACCGCGTCGGCGCGGCGCACCGTGTTGTAGAGGGTCGCCGCCTCGTAGTCCAGGTCGTGCGCGGCGTCCGCCGGCTCCGGGTTGGCCCACTCGTCGTCGCCGACCGCGACGTACATCCGCACCGGGGACTCCGGGTCCAGCCCGGGCAGTAGCGCCGGGTAGTTGAGCCGCTGGTAGACCTCGTCGGAGAAGCGCTGCGCGCCGGAGCCGAAGGCGCCGAACTCGCGCGCCGAGGAGTCGGCCGGCGGCAGCGGCCGGTACACCGCCGGGCTGAGCACCACCGCGTTGGCGAAGAGGTCGGGGTGGGCCAGCGCGTAGCGCAGGGCGCCCGCGCCGCCCATCGAGTAGCCGCCGACCAGCCGGGCGCCCCGGTGCGCGGCCGTGCGGTAGGTGCCGTCGACGTGCGCCACCAGGTCCCGGGTGAGCGCCGTCTCCACCGGCCGGCCCGGGTCGTCCGCTCCGGTGTACGCGGAGTCGACGTACCAGTTGCCGCGGCTGCTCCACGGGGCGTCGGGCAGCACGGCGATCACCGGCGGCACCTCGCCGTCGGCGATCAGCCGGTCCAGGTCCGCCTTCACCCGCGTCCACGCCGCCATGGTGTCGCCCCGGCCGTGCAGCAGGTAGAGCACCGGGTAGCGGGTGGCGCCGGCGGCGGCGTAGCCGTGCGGCAGGTAGACGGTGTAGTCGATGTCGCCGCCCAGCGCCGGCGAGGGCGCCGAGGCGGTGGTCAGGGTGCCCGCGGGCAGCCGCTCCGCGGCGGCCGGCGCCGCGCCGGCCAGCCCGAACGCGAGGAGCACGGCGGCCACGCCGCCGCCGATCCGCCAACGTCCGCTCATCGGGTCGCCCCCTGTCCGGTCGGCAGGTCGGCGGCGCAGCGGAAGCCGACTTGGTCGGAGCGGCCCGTCCCGGCGCCGGTCAGCAGCAGCTTCACCGACACCTCGGGCGGCTGCGGCCCGCCGTCGAGATACCAGTCCGAGCCCTCCGCCCGGTACGCGGCGCCGCCCTTGACGACGACGAACCGGGTACGCCCGTCGGAGTGCTCGCTCTCGGTCAGGTTCCACACCAGCGGCTCACGGCGGGTCAGCAGCCCCGCCTCGGCGGCCACCTGCCACTCGTCCTCGGTGGGCAGCCGCAGCCCGGCCCACGCCGCGTACGCGCGGGCGTCGGCCAGTTCGACGCCGGTGACCGGCGCGTCGGCGGGGCCCTGCCCGGCGGTGAACCGCTCGGGGCGCACCGGTCGGTAGCCGGTGGCGCGCAGGAACTCGGCGTACTGGCCGTGAGTGACCTCGTGGGTGTCGATGGCGAACCGGCCCAGCGTCACGCTGCGGCGCAGGGTGCCGGTGTGGTGCAGCCGGGGCGGCAGCGGCTTCCACTCGTCGACGTACGGGGTCTCCCCGTACAGTCCGGTCTCCCGCACCCGGTGCCGCACCAGCAGCTCGCGCCGGCCGCCGTCGACGGCGACCATCGGTTCGGCGCCGGGGAAGTGCAGGAGGTCGAGCCAGAGGGTCAGTTCGTCGGGTGCGGTGGCGGTGGTGGGCGGCGCGGTCATGACGCCGGGCTCGCGGT
>NZ_JBSGDY010000273.1:0-5222 GCF_053602615.1 Micromonospora sp. NPDC004336 | reverse complement strand
GCGCCCGTCGCGGGCGTCCCGGGCGACCTCGCCGCCTGCGTGCTCTCGGCCCGCGACGACGCCGCCCTGCGCGAGCAGGCGCGCCGGCTGCGGACCCTCGCCGACGACGAGCCGGACCTGACCGTCGCCGACCTCGGCCGGGCGCTCGCCACGGGACGGAGCGCCTTCGAGCACCGCGCGGTGCTGCTGCCCGGCGACCGCGACGGCCTCCTCGACGCCCTCGACGCCCTCGCCGACGACGAGCCCTCCGCCGCCGTCGTGCGCGGCGTCGCCCGCGGCGGCCGGACCGCCGTCGTCTTCTCCGGTCAGGGCGCGCAGCGCGCCGGGATGGGCCGCGAGATGTACGCGGCGTTCCCGGCCTTCGCCGCCGCGTTGGACGAGGTGTGCGGGCACCTGGATCCGCTGCTGCCGCGCCCGTTGCGGGAGGTGCTGTTCGCGCCGGACGGTTCCGTCGAGGCGGAGCTGCTGGACCGGACGGTGTTCACCCAGGCCGGGCTGTTCGCCGTCGAGGTGGCGCTGTTCCGCCTCGTCGAGTCGTTCGGCGTCGCGCCGGACCTGGTCGCCGGGCACTCCATCGGCGAGGTGGCCGCCGCCCACGTCGCCGGCCTGTTCACCCTGGCCGACGCGTGCGCGCTGGTCGCGGCGCGGGGCCGGCTCATGCAGGCGCTGCCGGCCGGCGGCGGCATGCTCGCCGTGGCCGCCGCCGAGGACGCGGTCGCCGAGTCGATCGCCGGGCTCGCCGACCGGGCCGGCGTCGCCGCCGTCAACGGCCCCGCCGCCGTGGTGGTCTCCGGCGCCGCCGAGGCCCTGGCCGAGGTGGAGCGGACCTGGCAGGAGCGGGGCGTCCGCACCCGCCGGCTCACCGTCAGCCACGCGTTCCACAGCCCGCTGATGGAGCCGATGCTCGACGAGTTCCGGCAGGTGCTCGACGGGCTGACGTTCCACTGGCCCGCCCTGCCGATCGTGTCGAACCTGACCGGCCGGGTCGCCGACCCCGACGAGATCGGCACCGCCGACTACTGGGTCCGGCACGTCCGGGAGACCGTCCGGTTCGCCGACGGGGTCGCGGCCCTCCGCGACCGCAACGTGCGTACGTTCCTCGAACTCGGCCCCGACGCGGTGCTCGCCGGCATGGTGCGCGCCTGCCTGCCCGACGACGACACGGCGGCGGTCGTGGCGGCGCTGCGCCCCGGCCGCCCCGAGCCGGCGTCGCTGGTCCACGCGCTGGCGGAGCTGTACGCGCACGGCACGCCCGTCACCTGGACGGCCCTCCTGCCGGCCGCGACCCGCCCGGTCGACCTGCCGACGTACCCGTTCCAGCGGCAGCGCTTCTGGCCCGCCGTGGGCCGGCCGCGCGCCGGCGACGTCAGCGGCGCCGGCCTCGGCGTGGCGGAGCACGGGCTGCTCGGCGCGGCGGTGGACCTGGCCGGCGACGACGAGATCGTGCTGACCGGCCGGATCTCCCTGGCCACCCACCCCTGGCTGGCCGACCACGTGGTCTCCGGCGTGCCGCTGGTCCCGGGCACGGCCCTGGTCGAGCTGGCCGTACGCGCCGGCGACGAGGCGGACCTGCCGCGGCTGCGGGACCTCACGGTGCTGGTGCCGCTGCTGCTCCCCGAGTCGGGGGGCGTACGGATCCAGGTGCGGGTCTCCGCGTCGGAGTCGCCGCAGCGCCCCGTCGCCGTCTACTCCCGCCCCGACGACGACCCGGAGGCGGGCTGGACCCGGCACGCGGAGGGCGTGCTGGAGCCGGCGACGGCCGACGAACCGCAGCCGGCCGCCTGGCCGCCCGCCGGCGCCACCGAGGTGGACCTGACCGGCTGGTACCCGGCGCTGCTCGGGCACGGCCTGGCGTACGGGCCGGCGTTCCAGGGGCTGCGCCGGGTCTGGACCGGCGAGGACGACGTCTACGCCGAGGTGGCCCTGCCGGACGAGGCGGCGACGGAGGCGGCGCGCTTCGGGGTGCACCCGGCGCTGCTGGACGCGGCCCTGCACCCGATCGGGCTGCTGCCCGGCACCGAGGAGTCGGGCGGGCCGCGCGTGCCGTTCGCGTTCGAGGGCGTGCAGGTGCACGCCTCGGGCGCGCGGCTGCTGCGGGTGCGGCTGACCCGCAACGGCTCCGGGGTGCGGCTGACCGCCCGCGACGAGGCGGGCGCGCCGGTGGTGTCGGTCGACTCCCTCGTCCTGCGGGAGCTGACCGGCGTCGCCGCCCCGAGCGCGGCGTCGCGCTCCCTGTTCGAGGTGGCCTGGCAGGCCGAGGAGGTCGACCCGGTCGACGACGCGTCGGGCTGGGCGGTGCTCGGCGGGCCGGCCCTGCCGGGCGTCCCCGGCGGCCCCTCCGCCGAGACGATCAGGCAGCTCCGCGCCGCCATCGACGCCGGCATCGCCCCGCCGCGCCTGCTGCTCTTCACGCCGGCCGCGTCGCCCGCCGACGACGGCGACCCGGCGCAGGCCGTACGCGCGGTCACCGCTGACGTGCTGGGCCTGGTGCGGGCGTGGCTGGCCGTCGACGCGCTGGCGGACTCGACGCTCGTGGTGGTGACCCGGGGCGCGCTGGCCGTCCGCGACGAGGACCGCGTGACCGACCTGGCCGCCGCGGCGGTGTGGGGGCTGCTGCGCTCCGCGCAGTCCGAGCATCCGGGCCGCATCGTCCTCGCCGACGTCGACGACGCGGTGGACCCGGGCGTACTGGGCATCCTGGCCCGCTTCGCCGCCGACCCGGTCGGCGGCCAACTGGCCGTGCGCTCGGGCGAGGTGTTCGTGCCGCGCCTGGTGCGCGCGGTCGCCCCGGCTGCGGCGGGCGGCCCGGTGGTGGGTGACGGCGCGGTGCTGGTGACCGGCGGTACGGGTGCGCTCGGGGCGCTGGTGGCGGAGCATCTGGTGTCGGTGCACGGCGTGCGCTCGCTGGTGCTGGTGTCGCGGCGTGGTCCGGCGGCCGGGGGTGCGGGTGAGCTGTCGGAGCGGTTGTCGGCGTTGGGTGCGTCGGTGCGGGTGGTGGCGTGTGACGTGACGGACCGGGATCAGGTGTTCGGCCTGGTCGGCGAGATCGCCGTCGGGGGCCGGTTGGCGGGTGTGGTGCACACCGCCGGCGTCCTGGACGACGGGGTGGTCGAGGGGCTGACCGGGGGCCGTCTGGCGGGGGTGTTGGCGCCGAAGGTGTCGGCGGGGTGGTTCCTGCACGAGGCGACGGCGGGCCTGGACCTCGACTTGTTCGTGGTGTTCTCGTCGGTGGCGGGTGTGTTGGGTTCGCCGGGGCAGTCGGCGTATGCGGCGGGTAACGCGTTCCTGGACGGGTTGGCGGTGTGGCGGCGGCAGCTCGGGTTGCCGGCGGTGAGCCTGGCGTGGGGCATGTGGGACACCGCCGGCATGGCCGCCTCCCTCGACGAGGCGGACCGGGCGCGCACCGCACGCGCCGGGATCCGGGCGATGAACGCCCGCACCGGCCTGGAGCTGTTCGACGCCGCCGTGGCGGCGGAACGCGCGGTGCTGGTGCCGGCCGCGATCGACGTACCCGCGCTGCGGGCGGCGGCCGCCGGCGCGGTCGTACCGCCGATGCTGCGCAACCTGGTCGACGCGCCGACGACCCGCCGCCGGGCCGGGCAGGGCGCCCCCGGTGGCTGGGCCGACCGGCTCGCCGGCCTCAGCGCCGAGGACGGCCTCGCGCAGGTCGACCAGATGGTCCGGGGCCTCGTCGCGCAGGTCCTCGGGCACGGCGGCGCCGAGGCGGTGCCGGCCGACCGGGCCTTCAAGGACCTGGGCTTCGACTCGCTGACCGCCGTCGAGCTGCGCAACCGGGTGAACGGCGCGACCGGCCTGCGCCTTACCTCGACCCTGGTGTTCGACTACCCGTCCCCGCAGGTCCTGGCGGCCCACGTGTACGCGGAACTCGCCGGCACCCGGCCCGGCGCCGTCGCCGCCGACGAGGCGGCGGCCGGCGACGCCGACGAGGCGATCGCGATCGTCGGCATGGCCTGCCGCTACCCCGGCGGGGTCGAGTCCCCCGACGAGCTGTGGAAGCTGGTCAGCGCCGGCGGGGAGGGCATCGGGGAGTTCCCGGCCGACCGCGGCTGGGACCTGGAGTCGCTGTACGACCCGGACCCCGACCACGCCGGCACCTCGTACACCCGGCACGGCGGCTTCCTGTACGGCGCGGCCGAGTTCGACCCCGGCTTCTTCGGCATCTCGCCCCGCGAGGCCCTCGCCATGGACCCGCAGCACCGGCTGCTGTTGGAGGCGTCCTGGGAGACGTTCGAGTCGGCGGGCCTGGACCCGGCGGGACTGCGGGGCAGCCGCACCGGCGTGTTCGCGGGCGTGATCTACCACGACTACTCGACGCGGCTCATGGAGACGCCGGAGGTCGAGGGCTACGTGGGCACCGGGAACTCGGGCAGCGTGCTGTCGGGCCGGGTGGCGTACACGTTCGGCCTGGAGGGGCCGGCGGTCACCGTCGACACGGCGTGTTCGTCGTCGCTGGTGGCTTTGCACCTGGCCGTGCAGGCGTTGCGCAGCGGCGAGTGCGATCTGGCGTTGGCCGGGGGCGTGACGGTGATGGCGACGCCGGGCACGTTCGTCGAGTTCTCGCGGCAGCGTGGTCTGTCGGCCGACGGCCGGTGCCGGTCGTTCGCGGCGTCGGCCGACGGCACGGGCTGGTCCGAGGGCGTCGGCGTGCTGCTCGTGGAGCGGCTGTCGGACGCGCGGCGCAACGGGCACCGCGTGCTGGCGGTGGTACGCGGCAGCGCGGTGAACCAGGACGGCGCGTCGAACGGGCTGACCGCGCCGAACGGCCCGTCGCAGCAGCGGGTGATCCGGCAGGCCCTCGCGAACGCCCGGCTCTCGCCGGCCGACGTCGACGCCGTCGAGGCGCACGGCACCAGCACCACCCTCGGCGACCCGATCGAGGCCCAGGCGGTCCTCGCCACGTACGGGCAGGACCGGCAGGGCCGGGAGCCGCTGTGGCTCGGGTCGATCAAGTCGAACATCGGCCACGCCCAGGCGGCCGCCGGTGTGGCCGGTGTGATCAAGATGGTGCTGGCGATGCGGCATGGTCTCGTCCCGCCGACCCTGCACGTGGACGAGCCGTCGCCGCACGTGGACTGGTCGGCCGGGGCGGTGGCCCTCGCCACCGAGCCCACCCCGTGGCCGCAGGTGGACCGGCCGCGTCGGGCGGCGGTGTCGTCGTTCGGCATCTCCGGCACGAACGCGCACGTGATCATCGAGCAGCC
>NZ_JBSGDY010000272.1:0-5235 GCF_053602615.1 Micromonospora sp. NPDC004336 | reverse complement strand
GGGCTCCCCCCCCCGGTCCCGCCCCCGGGGGGGGGGGGGCCGGCCCAGCGCCGGCCCTGCCCGACGGGCCGGCACCTCCGCAGGACCAGCACCGCCGGAGCACGCGCTGCCCGGACTGCCGCACCGGCGGCACCCCACTCAGAGAGGATCTACTGCGTGTCGCGCGGAGAACTTCGCATCTACCTGGGGGCCGCCCCCGGCGTCGGCAAGACCTACGCCATGTTGGAGGAGGCCCGGCGTCGCGCCGAGCGCGGCACCGACGTGGTGATCGGCTTCGTCGAGACCCACGGCCGCGAGCACACCGCCGCGATGATCGGCGACCTTGAGCAGGTGCCCCGCCGCGAGATCACCTACCGGGGCGCCGGGTTCACCGAGATGGACCTCGACGCGGTGCTCGCCCGTCGTCCCGAGGTCGCCGTCGTCGACGAACTGGCCCACACCAACGTCCCCGGCTCCCGCAACGAGAAGCGCTGGCAGGACGTCCAGGCGCTGCTCGACGCCGGTGTCACGGTCCTGTCCACGGTCAACATCCAGCACCTGGAGTCGCTCAACGACGTCGTCGCCCAGATCACCGGCACCAGCCAACGGGAGACCGTGCCCGACGAGGTCGTACGGGCCGCCGAGCAGGTCGAACTCGTCGACATGACTCCCGAGGCACTGCGCCGGCGGATGGCGCACGGCAACATCTACCGCCCGGACAAGATCGACGCGGCGCTGGGGAACTACTTCCGGGTCGGCAACCTCACCGCCCTGCGTGAGCTGGCCCTGCTCTGGCTGGCCGACAAGGTCGACGAGCAGCTCGACCGGTACCGCGCCCAGCAGGGCATCTCGGTCACCTGGGAGGCCCGCGAACGGGTCGTCGTCGCGCTCACCGGCGGGCCCGAGGGCGAGACACTCATCCGCCGGGCGGCCCGGATCGCCGCCCGCAGCAAGGGCGCCGACCTGCTCGCCGTGCACGTGGCCCGCAGCGACGGCCTGGCCGGCGCCGACCCGGCCCAGCTCGCCCGGCAGCGGGTGCTGGTGGAGAGCCTCGGCGGCACCTACCACCAGGTGCTCGGCGCCGACGTGCCGGCCGCGTTGCTCGACTTCGCCCGCGGCGTCAACGCCACCCAACTCGTCCTCGGCGCCAGCCGCCGGGGTCGCTTCGCCCAGGTGTTCGCCCGAGGGGTCGGGGTCACCACCACCGCGCTGTCCGGGCCGATCGACGTGCATCTGGTCACCCATCCCGAAGCGGGTCGCGGCCGCCGCGCCGCCGGCGTGCCGGCCGCCCTGTCGCGGCGACGCCGGCTGCTGGGATTCGTGCTCGCCGGGCTGGGCATGCCGCTGCTCACGCTGCTGCTGTGGGTGCTGCCCGACCTCACGCTGACCAACGACATCCTGCTCTTCCTCGCCGGCGTCGTCGGGGTGGCGCTCGTCGGCGGCCTGTGGCCGGCGCTGGCCGCCGCGCTCGGCGGGTCCCTGCTGCTGAACTGGTTCTTCACCCCGCCCTACCACACGCTGACCATCGCCGAGGCGGACAACCTGCTCGCCCTCGGCGTGTTCGTCGGCGTGGCCGTCGCGGTCAGCTGGGTCGTCGACGTGGCCGCCCGGCGTACCCGCGAGGCGGCGCGGGCCTCCGCCGACGCGCAGACCCTGGCCACCGTCGCCGCCGGCGTGCTGCGCGGGGAGCGTCCCCTGCCCGCGCTGCTGGACCGGCTCCGGGAGACGTTCGGCCTGCGCGCGGTCAGCGTGCTGGAACTGGCCGCCGACGCCGAAGGCCGCCCCGCCCGTGCCCGGGAGGAGAGCGCCTGGCGCGTCGTGGCCAGCGTCGGAGCGGCGCCACCGGGCAGTCCCAGCGCGGGAGAGACCGCCGTACCCGTGGACGACCGGCTCACCGTCGTGCTGTCCGGCCGGCGACTGGAGGCCGCCGACCGGCGCGTCGTCGAGGCGTTCGCCGCCCAGGCCGCCGTCGCGCTGCGCCAGGAGCGCCTCTCCGAGGAAGCCGCCACCGCCCGGCCGCTAGCCGAGGCCGACCGGATGCGCACCGCGCTGCTCGCCGCCGTCAGCCATGACCTGCGTACGCCACTGGCGTCGGCCAAGGCCGCGGTGAGCAGCCTGCGCAGCCACGACGTCGAGTTCGACGCCGACGACCGCGAGGAGTTGCTCGCCACCGCCGACGAATCGCTGGACCGGCTGGGCCGACTGGTGGCGAACCTGCTGGACATGAGCCGGTTGCAGGCCGGCGCGCTCGGCGTGACCGCGACGGCGATCGGGCTGGAGGACGCCGTACCACGCGCCCTGGACGAGCTCGGACCGGCGGCCGCCGACGTCGCCACCGACATCCCCGCCGACCTGCCCGCCGCCAGCGCCGACCCCGGCCTGCTGGAACGGGTGCTGGTCAACATCGTCGCCAACGCCCTGCGGCACAGCCCGCCCGGGCAACCGCCGACCGTCACCGCCAGCGCCCACGCCGGACAGGTCGAACTGCGCGTCATCGACACCGGACCCGGCATTCCCGAGGACCAGTGGGAGCACGTCTTCCTGCCGTTCCAGCGGCTCGGCGACCGCGACAACACCACCGGCGTCGGCCTCGGCCTGGCACTGTCCCGCGGGCTCGCCGAGGCGATGGGTGGCAGCATCACCCCCGAGACCACTCCCGGCGGCGGGCTGACCATGGTGCTGCGGCTGCCGGTCGCCGCCCCGACCAGCCTGGAAGGGCCGCAGGAATGACCCGCATCCTCGTCGTCGACGACGAACCGCAGATCCTACGGGCGCTGCGGATCAACCTGCGCGCCCGCGGCTACGACGTCGAGGTCGCCGACACCGGCACGGCGGCGCTCAAGGCCGCCGCCAGTCGTCCGGCGGACCTGGTGGTCCTCGACCTGGGCCTGCCCGACATCGACGGCGTCGACGTCATCCGTGGCCTTCGGGGCTGGACCGCCGTGCCGATCATCGTCCTCTCGGGCCGCGCCGGCAGCCAGGACAAGGTCGCCGCCCTCGACGCCGGCGCCGACGACTACGTCACCAAACCCTTCGGCGTCGACGAACTCCTCGCCCGCATCCGCGCGGTGACCCGCCGGCTCACCACCACGACCGAGAGGGCGGGGCCGCCGGCCGCCACGCACCGGCTCGGCCGGCACACCGTCGACCTGGCCGACCACACCGTCACCCGGGACGACGGCGCGGAGGTCAGGTTGACCCCCACCCAGTGGAGAATGCTGGAGCTGCTGCTGCGCCACCCCGGCAAGCTCGTCAGCCAACGCCAGCTCCTGCACGACGTGTGGGGCCCGGAATACCAGCACGAGACCAACTACCTGCGCCAGTACATGGCACAGCTGCGACGCAAGCTCGAAGCCGACCCCGCCCGCCCTCGGCACCTGATCACCGAACCCGGCATGGGATACCGCTACCGGCCATGACTCCTCCCCCGTCACCTGTGCCCACGAAAACGGGGGCGCCGATGTCGCCGACCGGGGCGGCGACCAGGCGGATCGTCGTGAGCCGGTAGGCGGCCCGGACGCCGGCACGGGTCGAGCGGACCGATGCCGGCCCGCCGCCCGTACCGGAACGCCGCCGGCCGACCGCGGCCGGTCGCCCCGGATTCGTCAGCGCTGGCTGTCGGCACGTCGGCGCCCGGCCCGGAACGCGGGCCGACGGCCCGTCCGGCCAGTCCGACCCCGAGCAGGTGTGCGAGGATTTTCGGCATGGCGGACACGGCGGCGGCGCTTGCTGAGATCCGCACCGCGATCGACCAGTTGGACGATGAGATCGTTCGACTGCTGGCGCGGCGCGAGAGTCTGGTCCGCCGTGCCGCACCCCTCAAGACCGACCTGGGGGCGGTCCGCGCGCCGGAACGGGTCGGCCAGGTGATCGCCCGGGTCCGCGCGTCGGCCGCCGAGGCGGGCGGGACCCCCGACGTCATGGAGCGGATCTACCGCGGCGTCATCCAGACGTTCATCGAGATGGAGACCGACGAGCACCGCCGAAGCGCGGGAACCTGAGCTGCACACCCGCGCCCACGTCACGACACGCCAGTGACCCAGCGGTAACGGTCCCGCACAATCCCGACGGGCCGGCCGGGTTCCGGTGCCGGCGCTCGCCGACGCGGTGCGCCGGGGCGGAGGGGCAGCGTGGCGGTTGCGCTGGTGTTCCTGGCCCTGACGGTAGGTCCGGTAGCGGTCGAAGTCGCCGCTGGCAAGCAGGGCGCGGAGCCTCAGGACGGCTTCGGCGCCGGCGCTCCGCCCGGCTGTCGACGCGTTCGCCCGGCAAATTCGCTACCGGGCGCCCGGTGCGCAGTGATACACACCTGGGGTGCAAAACGCTCTGGAGTTCCCCGAGGTCCTGCGGCTGATCGAAGACCGCTCGGCCGCGTTCCGCGCCGCGATCGCGGCCGCCCCCGATCTTGACGTCCAGGTCCCGTCCTGTCCGAACTGGACGCTGCGCGAACTCGCGCAGCACCTCGGCGACGGCCGCCGCCGCCAGGCCGCCATCGTCGCGGCGGGCCCGGGCGCCCAGCCTCCGGCGAGGACGGACCCGAAGGGCGCCCCGACCGCGCCCCGCGACCGCGAAGCCCTGGACGCCTGGCTCGCCGAGTCGACCGGGCTCATGCTCGACGCGATGCGCGAGGCCGGCCCGGACCGCGGCTGCTGGACCTGGTGGGGCCGCTCGCAGGCCCCGGAGACCAGCGGAGCCGTGGCCCGGCACCAGATCCAGGAGATCGCCGTACACACCTACGACGCCCAGCTCACCCAGGGGGCCGCACAGCCGCTGCCGACGGACGTCGCGGTCGAGGGCGTCGACGAGTTCCTGACGACCGTCGCGGCGACGACCGTCCCCTGGCCGTTCAAGCCGGCGACCATCGACCTGCACGCGACCGAGGGCCGCTCCTGGCGCCTGACCCTCAACGCCGACGGCGTCCGCTGCGACGACCTCGCCGCCGGCGCGGAGCCAGGCGACATGGTGGTGCGAGGCGCAGCGAGCGAACTGGTCCTCTACCTCTACGATCGCATCCCGCTCGACAGCCTGGAGATCACCGGCGACACCGAGCCGATGGAGCGCCTCGCGGACTGGGACCCGAACGCGTAAGGCGCGCACCCGTGGCGCGCCCGGCGGTGATGCGCGTGCTCCTGGGGGCGCTACTGGGGTCGGGTCAGCGCAGGGCCTAGCTTGATCTTTAACCTGCTGGGCGGTGGCATCGACCCCGGCTGATCATGGGGACAGCCCTTGATCGATCATTCCTCTTGTCTAGGGAAGAAG
>NZ_JBSGDY010000271.1:0-5298 GCF_053602615.1 Micromonospora sp. NPDC004336 | reverse complement strand
CGCGGCGACCGACCGGCGGATCGCTGCGCGACGGCTGGGACCTCGCCCGCGACCTGCGCGACCGGGGGGCGCTGCCCCCGCTGGGCGCGGAGGAGCTTGCCGTGCGGGAGGCGACCGACCGCTACGACGGCCACCGGCCGCCGCGGCCACGCCGCCTGCCCGGGTGGGGACGCGCCGGCGGCGCCGTCGCCGTGCAGGTCGCCGGTCGCGTACGCCTGCTGCGCCCCGCCCGCCGCTGAACCGGCCCGCCGCCCCCGGCTGGCGGATCCCGGCGCGTGCGGCAGGATCGTCGGCATGGATCTCGGACTGACCGATCGGGTGTACGTGTTGACCGGCGCCTCCCGCGGCCTGGGCTACGCGACCGCGCAGTGCCTCGTCGCCGACGGCGCCCGCGTGGTGCTCTCCGCCCGGGACGCCGACGCGGCGGCCGCCGCCGCGCAGCGCCTCGGCGGGCCGGAGCGGGCCGTCGGGGTGGCCGCCGACCTGGCCGACCCCGAGACGCCGCAGCGGCTGGTGGCGGCGGCCGGCGAACACTTCGGACGCCTCGACGGGGCGCTGGTGTCGGTGGGCGGGCCGCCGCCGGGCAGCGCCGCGTCGGTCACCGACGAGCAGTGGCGCCGCTCCTTCGAGACGGTCTTCCTGGGCACCGTCCGCGCGGTGCGGACGGTCGCCACCGCCCTGGCCGAGGGCGACGGCGGCGCGATCGGGCTGGTCCTGTCGACCTCGGTGCGTTCACCCCTGCCCGGGCTGGGCATCTCCAACGGCCTGCGGCCCGGCCTGGCTGGCATGGCCAAGGACGTCGCCGACGAGTACGGCCCCCGCGGCGTACGGGTGGTCGGGCTGCTGCCCGGGCGGATCATGACCGACCGCAACGTCGAGCTCTTCGCCGCCACCGGCGACCCCGAGCGGGCCCGCGCGGAGGCCGAGGCGGGCATCCCGCTGCGCCGCATCGGCGCCCCCGCCGAGTTCGGCCGCGTCGCCGCGTTCGTGCTCTCCCCCGCCGCGAGCTACCTCACCGGGGTCACCGTGCCGGTCGACGGCGGCGCGCTGCGGAGCCTGTAGTGGCCGGTACCCCCGCCCGGTCGGCCCCCGACTCCCCCGGCCGGCGGCGGGCCGGGGCGCAGGACGCGGCCGGGCGGCACCCGCGCCCCACCCGAGAGGAACTCGCCGCGGCGGCGCAACGCACCCTCCCCGACGTCATCGCACCGGGGCTCGACGTGCTCTTCGTCGGGATCAACCCGGGCCTGTGGTCGGCCGCGACCGGCTGGCACTTCGCCCGGCCCGGCAACCGGTTCTGGCCGGCGCTGCACCGGGGCGGCTTCACGCCCCGGCTGCTGCACCCGAGCGAGCAGCACGAACTGCCCGCCCTCGGCCTCGGCATCACCAACATGGTCGCGCGCGCCAGCGCCCGGGCCGACGAGCTGACCCCGGTCGAGCTGGTCGAGGGGGCGCGGATCCTCGCCGACAAGGTCGCGCGCCACCGGCCCCGGTGGGTCGCCGTGGTCGGGGTGACCGCGTACCGGATCGGGTTCGCGCGGCCGAAGGCCGCCTTCGGGCCGCAGCCGGAGCCGCTGGCCGGCGCCCGGCTCTGGGTGCTGCCCAACCCCAGCGGCCTGAACGCGCACTTCACCCCCGAGACGCTCGGCGCCGCGTTCGGGGAGTTGCGGGCGGCGGCCGCCGCCGGCTGAGACGTCAGTTGGCCGCGGCCGGGGGCAGCGCCTCGTCGGCGAGGTAGGGCCGCAGCGGCGGCACGGCCACCGGTTCGGGGCCGGTCGCGTCGCCGTACGGGGTGGGCGAGTCGGCGACCGCGAACTGGGTGCGGTACAGCTCGGCGTAGAGCCCGCCCACGGCGACCAGCTCGTCGTGCCGGCCCCGCTCGACGATCCGCCCGTCGTCGAGGACCAGGATCTGGTCGGCGTCGCGGACCGTGGAGAGCCGGTGGGCGATCACCAACGCCGTACGCCCGGTCAGCGCCACCGCGAGCGCCCGCTGCACCGCCGCCTCGCTCTCGGAGTCGAGGTGCGCGGTCGCCTCGTCGAGGATCACGATCGACGGGGCCTTGAGCAGCAGCCGGGCGATGGCGATGCGCTGCTTCTCGCCGCCGGAGAAGCGGTAGCCCCGCTCACCGACGAGGGTGTCGAGCCCTTCCGGCAGCGACCGGACCAGGTCGGCGACCTGGGCGCCGGCCAGGGCCGCCCAGATCTCGTCGTCCGTGGCGTCCGGCTTGGCGTAGCGCAGGTTCTCGGCGATGGTCTCGTGGAACAGGTGCGAATCCTGCGTGACCACGCCGATCTCGTCGCGCAGCGAGTCGAGGGTGGCGTCGCGGACGTCGACCCCGCCGACCAGCACCTGCCCGTCGGTGACGTCGTAGATCCGGGAGATCAGCATGGACAGCGTCGACTTGCCGGCGCCGGAGGGCCCCACCAGCGCCACCATCTGCCCCGGCTCGACGGCGAACGAGACGCCCTTGAGCACCGGCTCGTTGACCGTACGGTCCAGCGCGGCGACCTCCTCCAGCGAGGCCAGCGAGATCTCGGCGGCGCTCGGATAGCGGAACCGCACCCCGCGGAACTCCACCCGGCCGCTGCCGCGCGGCACCGGGACCGCGTCGGGCTTCTCCTCGATGGTGGGCCTGAGGTCGAGCACCTCGAAGACCCGGTCGAAGGAGACCAGCGCGCTCATCACGTCGACGCGCACGTTGGACAGCGCGGTCAGCGGGCCGTAGAGGCGGGTGAGCAGCAGCGCGAGGGTCACCACCGTGCCGGCGCTGACGTTGCCGGTGACGGCGAGCCAGCCGCCCAGGCCGTAGGTGAGCGCCTGGGCCAGCGAGGCGACCAGCAGCATCGCGACGAAGAACGTCCGCGAGTACATCGCGGACTGGATGCCGATGTCGCGGACCCGCTCGGCCCGCCCGGCGAACCGACGCGCCTCCACCTCGGGCCGGCCGAAGAGCTTCACCAGCAGCGCCCCCGACACGCCGAAGCGCTCGGTCATCGTCGCGTTCATCTTGGCGTCGAGGTTGTACGACTCCCGGGTGATCTCGGCGAGCCGCTTGCCGACCCGCCGGGCCGGGATGATGAACACCGGCAGCAGCACCAGCGACAGCGCCGTGATCTGCCAGGACAGGGTGAACATCACGGCGGCGGTGAGCACCAGCTGGATGACGTTGCTGACCACGCCCGACAGCGTCGACGTGAAGGCCCGCTGGGCGCCGAGCACGTCGTTGTTGAGCCGGCTGACCAGCGCGCCGGTCTGGGTGCGGGTGAAGAACTGCAGCGGCATCCGCTGGACGTGGTCGTAGACCCGGGTGCGCAGGTCGAGGATGATGCCCTCGCCGATGCGGGCCGAATACCACCGCTGGGCCAGCGACAGCAGCGCGTCGACCACCGCGAGCGCCGCGATGACCAGGGCGAGCCGGATCACCAGGTCGCCGGCCCCCGAGCCGCCCCGGCTGATCGCGTCGATCACGTCGCCGGCCAGCACCGGGGTGGCCACGCCGATGATCGCGGCCAGCACCACGGTCACCAGGAACACGACGATGTCCCGGCGGTAGGGCCGGGCGAACGCCACGATCCGGCGGGCCACGCCGCGCTTGAGCCGGTGGGTGGAGATCTCGTCGCGGCTGCGCATCGACCGGAGCATGCTCCAACCGGCCATGCCACCGCCGGACATCGGGTTGGACACGTTCACCTCCGGGTCGTCGGGTCGACCGCACCGTCAGGTCGATTCTCCCGACGACTCTGACAACCTCGGTCGTAACCCGGATCTTCCCGAACGGTCCTTACTATTCTCCCCGACCCGCGAGATCGCGCAGCCGACGGGCCTGCGCCTCACGCTCGGCCCGCTGCTGCTCGGCGGCGGACCGGCCGGCGGCACCGGCCAGCAGCGCCTTGATCTCCACCACCGCGTTGCGGTTGTTGGCCAGCAGCCCGGCGGTCAGGTCACGCACCGCGGCGTCCAGGTCGGCGTGCGGCACCACCAGGGTGGCCAGGCCGATCCGGTCCGCCTCGGCGGCGTCCATCCGCCGGCCGGTGGCGCAGATCTCCAGCGCGCGGCTGTAGCCGACCAGGTCGACCAGGCGCTTGGTGCCGGCGAGATCCGGCACCAGGCCGAGCGTCACCTCGGCCATGGAGAACTTCGCGTCCTCGGCGAGCACCCGCAGGTCGCAGGCGAGCGCCAGCTGGAAGCCGGCGCCGATCGCGTGACCCTGCACGGCGGCGACGGAGACGATGTCGGGCCGGTGCAGCCAGGTGAAGCCGCCCTGCATCGCGGCGATCCGGTCGGCGCACTCCTGCTCGGGCAGGGCGGCGAGCTCGGCGAAGGAGCCCGGCCCGGACGCGCCGGCCACCGTCAGGTCGAGGCCGGCGGAGAACGCCCGCCCCTCGCCGCGAACGACGACGACACGGACGTCGCCGGGAAGACTCCGGGCGAACTCGCTCATCGCGTGCCACATCGCCGGGGTCTGGGCGTTGAGCACGTCGGGCCGGCACAGCGTGACCGTCGCGACCGGCCCGTCGCACTCCAGCCGAACCCCGGTCGCCTCGGCGTTCACCGGGCGACCCGGGGCGCGGCGCTGGTGGACGACGCTGGTGGGCGGGTCACGCCTTCTTGCGGCGACGGGCGCCGCCGCGCTGCCGCAGCTGCACCCCGGACTCGGTGAGCACCCGGTGGATGAACCCGTAGGAACGGCCGGTCGAGGCCGCGAGCGCGCGGATGCTCTCACCCGAGGTGTACCGCTTTACCAGGTCCTTGGCGAGCGTCTGACGCTCGGCTCCGACGATCCGGCGACCCTTCTCAGTGCTGGTGGCTGTGCCAGTGGCTGCCATGCTGTGTCCTCACGTCCCAGACTGTGCGGTTCGGATACGGTCCCACCTATTAGACCGCCTCGAACGATCATGCGCCAGATATCAACTCTTCGCCAACCGACACGCTATGCATTGTCGTCTTCCCGATAGAGTGATCCTGCCGACCGAGGGGCCGGCCCCGCGCCGCCGCCCACGCGACCCCGCGGACGGGCGGCACCGGCGGACGGGCGGCACCGGCGGACGGGCGGCACCGGCAGACGGGCGGCACCGGCGGACGGCGGCACCGGCGGGTTGGTCGTACCCTCCCTGGGTGATCGACCTCCTCGGCACTGCGGCCGGCGCGGCGGTGGTGTTCGCCGCCACCGACGTCGACGACATCGTCATCCTGACGCTGCTCTTCGTCGCCGCCCGCACCACCGGCCGCCCCCGGCCCTGGCAGATCGTGGCCGGGCAGTACCTGGGCATCGGCGCGCTGGCGCTGGCCAGCGCGGTG
>NZ_JBSGDY010000270.1:0-5320 GCF_053602615.1 Micromonospora sp. NPDC004336 | reverse complement strand
CCTCGAAGCGGACCAGCTTGGTCAGCGCCTCCCGGTTCGCCGCGCCGGTGGAGAGGAGTTCCTCGGCGAGCGCCTGCAGCTGGCCGGCGGTCGTTCGCCCCGCCCGCGGGCCCACCGACGGCTCCGGCGCGGGGGCCGGCGGCCGGTCGGGTGATCACGGTCGGGGGAGGATCAGGGTGGCATCTCCGCTGCCTAGGCGGCACGCGTATGTCCGGTATCTGACCTCAGCGTGACCGTTCGGACACGGTGCGAGAGGGGCGGGCGGTCAGGAGGGCGCGTCGTCGACGGCGTCCCGGGGCGGGAAGGCCAGGGCGAGGGTGAGGTCCAGGACGGTCGCCGGCTCGGTCAGGCGGTCGCCGTACAGCTCGCGGAGCTTGCCCATCCGGTAGCGCACCGTCTGCGGGTGCACGAAGAGGTCGGCGGCGACGTCGTCGCGCCGGCCGTGGTGCAGCAGCCACGAGCGCAGCGTCTCGGCGAGCCGGTCGGCGGCGGCGGGCGGCAGCGCCGCCAGCGGGGCCAGGGCCCGGGCGCGCAGGTCGGCCAGGCCCTCCGGATCGGTGCTCAGCACCAGCTCGGCGAGGTGTTCCTCGGTGTCCAGCGGCGCGTCGTCGGCGGCCGGGCGCAGGCCGAGCGACCGGGCCCGGACCGCGCGCTGGTAGGAGGCCGCCACCCGGGTCCAGGGGCGGGCGGGGCCGAGCACCGCGCGCCGCCCGTGCAGCACCCGGGCGAGCTGGCGCCGCCGGTCGCCGTGGCTGTCGGGCACCAGCAGCACCGCCAGGTCCTCGCCCGCCGGCAGGTCGTCGCCGCTCTCCAGCGTGCGCGGGTGCAGCAGCGCCAGCGCCGCCCGCAGGTTGGCCCGGGGCAGCAGGACGACGGTGAGGGTCTGCGGCGGCGGCCAGTCGGCCCGCTCGGCGCTGCGCAGCAGCGCCTCCTCGGGCTCGCCGGCGAGCAGCCGCTGGGTGAGCCGTTCCAGGTTGCGCCGCCGGGCCCGGCCCGCGCTGGCCAGCTCGTCCGCGTGCCCGGCCACGCTGGCCGCCGACAGCTCGTCGATGTACGCGAACATCAGCTCCGCGAACTCGGCGACGGTGGCCGCGGAGAGCCCGCCCCGCACCGTGGTGGTGGACATCTCGCGCCACGACACCCGGGCGCCCACCCGGTACGCGGCCAGCAGCGCGTCCATGCTCCGCCCGGAGCGCGCCTCGCCGCTGCCCAGGGCGTACGCGGCCTCCAGGGCGCCGACCAGCGGGGTGCTCGGGTCGGCGCCCTGGGACCGCTCGATGAGCTGGAGGAACGTGCCGAGCGCCACCTGCACCGCGGTCTCGATCTTCTCGCGCATCTGGCCGGTGAGGGTGCCGGAGTAGCTCGGCACCTCCGCGGTGATCGCCGTGACCGTACGCTCGGCGAGCAGCGGCAACTGGTCGCGCAGCGCGCCGGCCACCCGCGCGTCCAGCTCCAGGCGGGCCGCGCGCCGGGTGGCCTCGGAGCGTTCCGTCACCTTGTTCCCTCCGCACAAAAAGATGTGGCCGGTTCACCTTCGCAGGCCAAGATTTTATGCCAGCCTGCCGCGACGATCGAACCATGACCACCACCGCTCCGCGCCCACCCGCGACGGCGTCCCTGCGGGGACGCATCCTGCGGCTGGCCGCGTCGGTCACCACCCCGTTGCTGCCCGACGACTACCTCGACCTGGTCGCGCCGCTGCGCTCCGGCGCGGACCTGCGCGGCCGGATCCTCGACGTGCGCCCCGAGACCCCCGACGCGGCGACGCTGGTGATCCAGCCGGGCCGGGACTGGCGCGGGCACACCCCCGGGCAGTACGTCCGCCTCGGCGTCGACGTCGACGGCGTGCGCCAGTGGCGGGCCTACTCGCTGACCTCGGCCCCGGCCCGCCGCGGCCCGATCTCGATCACCGTGAAGGCGATCCCGGACGGCGTCGTGAGCAACCATCTCGTCCGCCGGGCGCGGCCCGGGACGCTGGTCCAGCTCGACCAGGCCCAGGGCGACTTCGTGCTCCCCGCGCGGACGCCCGGCCGGGTGCTGTTCGTGACCGCCGGCAGCGGGGTCACGCCCATCATGGGGATGCTGCGTTCGGGCGTCCTGGCCGGCGCCGACGTCGTCGTGGTGCACTCCGCGCCCACGCCGGCCGACGTGATCTTCGGCGCCGAGCTGCGGAGCCTCGCCGCGCGGGGCACGGTGCGGCTCGTGGAGCGGCACACCGACACCGACGGGCTGCTCACCCCGGACGACCTCGCCGGTGTCGTGCCCGACCACCTCGACCGGGAGACCTGGGCCTGCGGCCCGATCGGCCTGCTCGACGCGCTGACCGAGCGCTGGACGGCCCAGGGCCGCGGCGACCGGCTGCACACCGAGCGGTTCCGGCCCACCGTCATCTCGACCGGCGAGGGCGGCGCGGTCAGCTTCGGGCGTTCGGGCGTCACGGTCGAGGCCGACGGCGCCACCCCGCTGCTCGACGCCGGCGAGAACGCCGGGGTGCTGATGCCCTCGGGCTGCCGGATGGGCATCTGCTACGGCTGCGTCCTGCCGCTGCGCCAGGGCGCGGTCCGCGACCTGCGCACCGGGGACCTGACCACGGCGGTGCCCGGCGACGGCGTCCTCATCCAGACCTGCGTGTCGGCCGCGGCCGGCCCCTGCGACATCGACCACTGACCGGAGTACCCGACGTGACCGTGATTGACAAGAAGCCCGTCAGCCCGATCGCCCACCTGACCGCCGAGGACGTCGAGGTCATCGGCAAGGAGCTCGACGCCATCCGCGACCGGGTGATCGCCGGCCGGGGCGAGCGGGACGCCGCGTACATCCGCCGGCTCATCTCCACCCAGCGCAGGCTGGAGCTGGGCAGCCGGGCGGTGCTGCTGTTCTCGCTCTTCCCGCCGGCCTGGGTCGTGGGGACGGCCGGGCTGACCGTGGCCAAGATCCTGGAGAACATGGAGATCGGCCACAACGTCCTGCACGGTCAGTGGGACTGGATGCGCGACCCGAAGATCCACTCCACGACGTGGGAGTGGGACATGGCCAGCCCGGCCGAGCAGTGGAAGCACTCGCACAACGAGCTGCACCACACCTACACCAACGTCGTCGGCAAGGACAACGACCTCGGCTACGGCATCATGCGCGTCGACGAGGACCAGCGCTGGCACCCCATGCACCTGGGCCAGCCGCTGTGGAACTTCGTCAACGCCTGCTTCTTCGAGTACGGCATCGCCGCGTACGACCTGGAGCTGGGGCGCAACCTGCGCAAGGGCCGCCACAAGGACCCGGGGTTCCGGGCCCGGGCCCGGGCCGTGGGCCGCAAGATCCGCCGGCAGGTCCTCAAGGACTACGTCCTGCACCCGCTGCTGTCCGGGCCGTCCTTCCTGCACACCCTGGCCGCCACCTTCACCGCCAACGTGCTGCGCAACCTGTGGAGCCACTCCGTGATCATGTGCGGGCACTTCCCGGAGGGCGTGGAGACCTTCTCCAAGCGCTCGATCGAGGGGGAGACGCGCGGCGAGTGGTACCTGCGGCAGATGCTCGGCTCGGCCAACATCAGCGGCAGCAGGCTGATGCACATCATGACCGGCAACCTGTCGTACCAGATCGAGCACCACCTCTTCCCCGACCTGCCCAGCAACCGCTACCAGGAGATCGCCCCCGAGGTGCGGGCCCTCTTCGACCGGTACGGGCTGAAGTACACCACCGGCTCGCTGCCCCGACAGGTCTTCTCCGCCTGGAAGAAGGTCGTCCGGCTGTCGCTGCCCAACCGGAAGGCGCCCCGCCGGGCCGACGACCGTTCCGCCCCGGCCCTCGCCGCCTCCGCGAACGCGTGACCTTCCCGGCGCCGCCGCCCGGTCGGGTAATCCGCTGGGCGACGGCGCCGTGGTCCGCGTACAGTCGGGGCATGGAGATCAGGCACCAGCACGCCGCCGCGGCCGCGCGAGCTTCGCGCTCGTCGGTCGCCGCCGCCTGACCCCACCGACTCCCGCCGGCGACCGGAAACGGTCCGCCGGCCTCTTTGTCTCTCCGGCCCGCCGGTTTCCCGGCGGTGGACCCTTTCCGGCCGCCCCGCCCGGAAAGGCCACCCGCCATGACGTACGACCCGATCAGCCGGACCTTCCTCGACTTCTTCCGCGAGCGCGGCCACGAGATCGTGCCCGACTGCTCCCTGATCCCGCCGCCGGGCGACCCGGTGCTGTTCACCACCTCCGGGATGCATCCCCTGACGCCCTACCTGGAGGGTCGCCCGCACCCGCTGGGCCGGCGGCTGGTCGACGTGCAGCGCTGCCTGCGCACCACCGACCTGGACGAGGTCGGCGACTCGACCCACCTGACCGTCTTCCAAATGCTCGGCTCCTGGTCGCTCGGCGACTACGACCTCCCGCAGAGCCTGCGCTGGGGCTACGAGCTGCTGCGCGACGGCTTCGGCATCGACCATGACCGGCTGCACGTGACGGTCTTCGGCGGCGACGACCAGGTCGGCCCCGACGAGCCCTCCCTGCGCGCCTGGGAGGAGCTCGGCCTGCCCGTGGAGCTGACCGGGGAGGAGAACTGGTGGTCCAACGGCCCGACCGGGCCGTGCGGGCCCGACACGGAGCTCTTCGTCTGGACCGGCGACGGCCCGCCGCGGGGCACCCCCGGCACCGACGACCGGTGGATGGAGCTGTGGAACCACGTCGGCATGCGCTACCACCGGCACCCCGACGGCCGGCTGTCGCCGCTGCGGCAGCCCAACGTGGACACCGGGATGGGCCTCGAACGGCTGGAGATGGTGCTGCGCGGGCACCGCTCGGTCTTCGAGGGCGAGGGACTCCTGCCGTGGGTGCGCGGCGTACGCGAGGTGTGGGGGCTGCGCGACGAGCCGCTGCGCCTGGTCGGCGACCACCTGCGGTCGGGCGTGGCGGTGGTCGGCGACGGCGTACGCCCCTCGAACACCGGCCGCGGCTACGTGCTGCGCCGGCTGCTGCGCCGCGCGCTGACGACCCTCTGGCGCGACGACCCGTCCCGCAGCCTGTCCGACCTGCCCACCGGGCCGGTGCGGCACACCCTCGACGGGTTCGGGCAGCGGGTCACCCCCGACGAGGTGCGGGAGGTGCTCTCCGGCGAGGAACGACGGTTCCGCGAGCTGCTGCGGCGCGGGCGGCCCGTCGTCTCCCGGCGGCGGTCCCGGGGTCCGCTGACCGACGAGGACTACCGCGACCTGCACGACACCCACGGGCTCCCGCGCGACCTGGTCGACGGGCTGCTGAGCGAGGTGGGGTAGCCGACGGCCCGGCGGCCACGGCCCGGCCCCGGCGGCCACGGCCCGGCCCCGGCGGTCACGGCC
>NZ_JBSGDY010000269.1:0-5324 GCF_053602615.1 Micromonospora sp. NPDC004336 | reverse complement strand
CCAGCCGCGACCACCGCCGCGACCACGCCGGCGAGCCCTCTCACCAGGGTGCCGTGTCGCGCACGTCTTCTCACAAAACTCTCCTCGAGTCGGCGCGCCCGCCAGGAACCAGCCGACCGGTGGCAGGGCGAGCCCGAGCAGTTGGGCGAGCAGCCACCAGGCGGCGATCCCCACGAAGATCAGCCCGAAGGCGAAGGACACGATGTCGGTGCGGTGGGCCTTCACCGGGTCACCTCCAGGTTGCCGGCGTTCACGTGGACGTAGAGGCGCAGCGTGCCGCCGCCGGCGCCGTCCGCGCCCAGGTCGGTCGTCTCCCGCAGCGGGCCGTCCAGGCCGCCGGAGCGCTTGCCGAAGACGAGCGCGTCGCCGGCGTTGACGTCGACCACCGTGGTCACGTCGACGCCCGGCGGCACCACCACGGTGCACTCGCCGAAGTTGACGGCCACGGTGATCTCGGTGCTCTTCTTGTCGAAGTCGACCGCCCGGAGGTCGAGGATCGCGTCGCCGAAGCTGTTCTCGTACCGGACGGCGAGGTCGCGGTGGCTGGTGGGCGCCCAGGTCACGTTGCCGTCGACGCCCCGGATCCGGTCGTAGGACTCCGTCACGGTGGCGACCGCGAGCGCGGCGGCGGCCACCAGGCCGAGGGCGATCAGCCAGCGGGCCCGGCCGAACCAGGTGCCGACGAGCAGCCCGAACCCGACGGTGGCCAGCGCGGCCGCGAAGTATGCCGACGCGCGGACGTCGAAGACGTCCAGCAGGTCGAGGATGGTGACCGCGCCCAGGGCCAGGAAGATCAGCGAGAAGGTCACCGCGCCGAGGGGGGAGCGCTCGCGGGGGCGCTTCGGGGGCTTCACCGGCGGCTTGGGCGGCAGCGGCGGGGCCGCCGTCTGCCCGGCGTACGGGCCGTGCGGGGCGAACGGGGGCCGGTAGCCCGGCGGCAGGGGCGCGGGACGGCCCGGGGCCGGCGCGCCCGACGTCGCGGCGGGCCAGCCGGTCGTGGGCGGCGCGGGCGGCCAGGCGGCGGTTGGCGTACCTCCGGGGAAGGGGGCGGGCGCCGGCGGGCTCCAGGCGGGCAGCTCGGCGGTCGGCTCGGCCGGCTGGCCGGAGGCCGGGACGACGTCCTCCCGCGCGGCCGGCGGCGCGGCCGGGACCGGTGCCCCGCCGGGAGCCACGGCGACGCTCGGCGGGGCCGGGTACGCGGCCGGCGCGGGATAGCTGACCGGCGGCACCGGGCCGGGCGGCGCGGACGGGGCGGGCGGTGCGGCGCCCGTCGACGCGGGCTGGACGCCCCGGTTGTCCCGGTTGAGCACGAGCGCCCCGCCGATCAGGATCGTGGCGCCGAGCAGCACGGCGCGGAACGGGTCGGTGACGACGTAGCCGAAGCTGACCGCGACCAGGATGCTGAGCACGATCACGGTCACCGGGGACATGCTGGACCGGCCCCGCCCGAGCATCGACTCGACCGGGGAGGCGCTGTCCCCCTCGCCGGGGATGATCAGCCAGGCGGTGACGTAGACCAGGATGCCGATGCCGCCGAAGAAGCCGAGCACCGCCAGCAGCACCCGCCAGAGCACCGGGTCGGTGTTGGTGGCCCGGCCGATCGCCGCGCAGACGCCGGCCAGGTAGCGGCCGTCGCGGGGGCGGATCAGCCCGTACCGCGAGGTGAAGCTGACGCCCGCGGGCGGCGGCTGGGGACCGGCGCCGGGCGGGGTCGCCCCGGCCGCGTCGGGCGCGGCCACCGGCGGCGGGGTGCCGAACCCGGCGGTCGAGGGCCCGTCCGTGGGTGTCGGGGCGGGCGGCGGTCCACCCGGCTGTGCCGCCCCGGGACGCGGGGGCTGGGCAGCTTCCTCGGTCATGCCCTCGATCCTGCTCCCCGACCGCCCGGACGACCTCAGGACCCGACCCTGACGCCACCCTGAGATCCCGGCGGCCGGAATGTCGGGGGCGTCCCCGTGGCCGCGCGACGGCGCACCGTGTGACGATCGAACCGGCGCCGACAGCGGACGGTCGCCCGCCCCGTGCCCGTCGTGACCAGGGAGCCTCCGATCGACGCCGTGACCCAGCCGCCCCGCCTCTACCGCGCCCCCGAGCACCGGATGGCCGCCGGGGTCGCCGCCGGCCTCGCCGACCACCTCGGCATCTCGGTGCTCCGCGTGCGGGTCGCCTTCATGGTGCTGCTCGGGCTGAGCGGCTTCGGCCTGCTGCTGTACGCGGCCTTCTGGGCGGTCGTGCCGCTGCGCCCCGGCGACACCGCCGTGCCGCCCCGCCGGGATGTCGGCCAGCTGCTGCCGTTCGTGGCGATCGGCCTCGGGGTGCTGCTGGTGCAGGTGATGGTCTTCGACTCGGTGGGCGCGGCCGGCACCGCCGGCTGGCTCGTCGCGATCATCGCGGTCGGCGCCGGGGTCATCTGGCACCAGTCGGCCCCGGAGCGGCGGCGGCAGTGGGGCGACTCCATGCCGGTGCCCTGGCTGGGTGCGGTCGTGGAGGAGAGCGACCGGCGCGCCTTCGTGCTCCGGTTCATCGGCGGCGGCGTGCTGGTCGCGGTCGGCATCATCGGCGTCGCCGCGGTCTACTCCCCGGCGCAGAACTTCGACGCGGTGCTCAACGGCGTGATCTTCGCCCTGGTCGGGCTGGCCGGCGTCGGCGTGGTGGCGGCGCCGGTGCTGTGGCGGACGTACAACCAGCTCCGCTCGGAGCGGGAGGGGCGCATCCGCGAGCAGGAGCGGGCCGAGCTGGCCGCCATGGTGCACGACCAGGTGCTGCACACCCTGGCCCTGATCCAGCGCAACGCGGCCGACGTCAAGACCGTCCAGCGGCTCGCCCGGGGGCAGGAGCGCTCCCTGCGCAACTGGCTCTACAAGCCGACCGGGTCGCCGACCGAGCGCTTCGCCGCGGCCCTGGAGCAGGCCGCCGCCGAGGTCGAGGACACCTTCGCCATCACCGTCGAGGCGGTCGTGGTCGGCGACCGGGAGACCGACGAGCGGGTCGGGGCGCTGGTCGCGGCCGCGCGCGAGGCGCTGGTGAACGCCGCCCGGCACGCCGGGGTGCAGACGGTCTCGCTGTACGCCGAGGTCGAGCCGGATCAGGTCAGCGTCTTCGTCCGCGACCGGGGGAAGGGCTTCGACCCGGATACGGTGGAGGATCACCGGCACGGGGTCCGGGGCTCGATCATCGGGCGGATGAAGCGGCACGGCGGCCGGGCGGAGATCCGCTCCGGGCCGGGGGAGGGGACCGAGGTCCGGTTGATCCTGCCGATCTCCCGGGACTCGTCCACGGCGGAAAGGGACAAGTGATGACCGAGCAGTCGATGGAACCGGTCGAGGGAGCGGGTGCCGGCGCGGAGCGGCTGCGGGTCTTCCTCGTCGACGACCACGCCATGTTCCGCGCGGGGGTCCGCGCCGAGTTGGGCGCGCACGTCGAGGTGGTGGGGGAGGCGAGCACGGTCGCCGAGGCGATCGCCCGGATCGCCGCGACCCTGCCGGACGTGGTGCTGCTCGACGTGCACATGCCCGACGGCGGCGGCCGGGCGGTGCTGGAGGGGATGCGGCGTACCCATCCGCAGGTCAAGTTCCTGGCGCTGAGCGTCTCGGACGCGGCGGAGGACGTGATCGGGCTGATCCGGGCGGGCGCCCGGGGCTACGTCACCAAGACCATCTCCCCGGACGAGCTGGCCGCCGCGATCCGCCGGGTGGCCGACGGTGACGCCGTGTTCAGCCCGCGGCTGGCGGGGTTCGTGCTGGACGCGTTCGCGGCCCGTCCCGACGCGCCGGTCGCCGACCCCGAGCTGGACCAGCTCACCAACCGCGAGCGCGAGGTGCTGCGGCTGCTCGCCCGGGGGTACGCGTACAAGGAGATCGCCAAGGAGCTCTACATCTCGATCAAGACGGTCGAGACGCACGTGTCCAACGTGCTGCGCAAGCTTCAGATGTCCAACAGGTACGAATTGTCCCGCTGGGCGGCCGACCGACGCCTCGTCTGATCAAATTCTCTTCCCCATCATTTCGGGACGGAAGCGACGAATGCGGCCTACTGGGGCTGACAAACGCTCAATTCCCGTCCCATAATGCCCCGTCGCGTTCTCGCGCGCGGGTGGTGCGAAATCCCGCGGGAACGGCGGCTCCGCTCCGACCCCGTCGCGGGTCACCCCTGGGGAGAGGTACACGAATCTGATGTTCGGACAACGAGGACGGCGCTGGGCGCAGATCGCCCTGGCGACCGTCGCCGGTGGCGCGCTGGCGCTCGGCTTCGCCGCGCCGGCCGCCGCAGCCGACACGACCGGCGTCGCCAAGTCGGTCAAGGGCAGCAGCGTCAAGCTGATGCTCAACGGCAAGCCGAAGAGCGTCAGCGCGTTGGCGCTGGAGATCGACGGGAAGCTCGTCCCGACCTTCTGCATCGACTACCGCACCAACGTCGCCATCGACGGCAAGTACAAGGAGGGCACCTGGGACGAGTCCCAGGTGAAGAACCTCGGCAAGGTGCAGTGGGTGCTCACCCACGGCTACCCGAACGCCGACCCGGCGAAGCTCCTGGTCGCCGCCGGCGCCACCATGCCGGCGAAGGCCGACGCCAAGAAGCTGCTCTACTTCGGCACCCAGACCGCCATCTGGCGCTTCAGCGACGACGTCACCCTCGGGGACTGGGCCGCCGACAAGGACCTGCTCGGCCAGAAGCAGTACGACGTGGTCAAGAAGGTCCACGACTACCTCGTCGCCAACGCCACCGACCAGCCGGAGCCGAAGGCCGAGCTGAGCGTCGACCCGGCGAGCGCCAAGGCCACGGTGGGCGAGAAGGCCGGCCCGTTCACGGTCAGGGGCCCGGCCGGCGAGATCGCCCTCAAGGTCAGCGGCGGCTCGGCGGTCGACGCCGAGGGCAAGCCCGTCACCACGACCACCAACGGTGGGCAGTTCTGGCTCGTCGCGGACGGCGCCGGCGAGGTGAAGGCCACCCTCTCCGCCGAGGGCTCGGTCTCCTTCGGCCGCGTCTTCCTCTTCACCGGTGACCGCCCCGCGCAGAAGCTGATCCTCGGCGGCAGCACCGGCGAGACCGTGACCGCCAAGGCCGAGGCCACCTTCACCGCCGCGCCGACCGAGTCGCCGTCGCCGAGCGCCCCGGCGGAGTCCCCGTCGCCGAGCACCCCGGCGGAGAGCCCGTCGCCGAGCGCCCCGGCCGAGAGCCCGGCCCCGTCGACCTCGCCCGCCAGCGGCGGCGGCGACCTGCCGCTGACCGGCTCCCCGATCGCCGCCGCCATCGCGGCCGGCGTGGCGCTGCTGGCCGCCGGCGCGGTCGCCGTGCTGGTGGTGCGCCGCCGCCGGCTGCGCTGCACG
>NZ_JBSGDY010000268.1:0-5377 GCF_053602615.1 Micromonospora sp. NPDC004336 | reverse complement strand
GGCCGCGGCAACGCCCGGGCCGCCGCCGGCGGCCGGCCCGCGCGCCCGGCTCGGCGCCGACCTGCCCGGCCGGTTCGGCGGCCCGACCGAACCTGCGGCGGGCCGGCCCGGCGACCTGGGTCCGTCCGTCCGGGCCCCGCTGGGCACCCCGGCCGGCCCCGCGCCCGGAACGACGCTCGGTGCCCCGCCCGGGCTCGGCGCCCCGCCCCCGGCGACGCCCACCGGGGCGGAGCCCGGGCCGACGCTCGGGCGTGGGTCGGCGGCGATGCCGGGAATCCTGCCGCCGGCGGCGCTCGCCCGGGTGGCCCCGCAGCCGCCTCCCGCCCGGTCGGACGCCGTCGCGGCGACCAGGACGCCGACGCCGGAACGGGGCGGCGACGCGGTGGCGCGCCCGGCTGCCGCCGGCGAACCCAAGCTCGTGCACGCCGACCTGTCGAAGGAACGCCGGCGCCCGGCGCGGTCCACAACAGATGGTCGTCCATCCCTGGTGGAACGACTGGCGGCTGGCTAGTCTCAGTCCGACGCGTTGCGGCTCGGCGTCTCACACGGAAGCAGGATGGTGTAGATGACTCAACCTGATGAGGTGGTCAGGGCCCAATTCCAGGACATGGATGACGCGGCCCAGTTCGCCGAGGACACCCGCAAGCAGCTGGAGAGCCTGGCGGGCGACATCCTCAAAACGCTCAACCTGCCCTGGGAAGGGCTCTCCGGCGACGCCTTCGCCGGTGAGCGCAAGAAGTTCCTCACCGCGTGGGGAAACATCAACAACGCCCTCGGCGAACTGAGCGCACTCCTCACCAACCAGATCTCCGCGGATCTGCGGACCACCGACGGCAGCCAGGCGGGCCTGCTCGACGGTGCCGGCTCGATGCCGACGGGGTCGCCCGGATCGGGCTACACCTACGTCAGCGCCGGGCTGACCAACAACTAGCGGCCGAGGCAGGAGGAGAGCAGACATGTCACAGCCCATGAACGTCCCCATCGCACAGATGCTCGGCGCCGCGGCCACCTTCCAGGCGCAGCTGGAGGAGATGCAACGCCGGCTCACCGTGCTCGAGAACTTCATGGACGAGCGCTCCCGGTCGTGGGACGGCGCCTCCAAGCTCGCCTACGCCGACCTGCGTCGCCAATGGCAGACGGGCGCGCAGCAACTCAACCAGGTCGGCCAGCAGTTCGCCGCCGCCATCGGCACCTCGGGTCGTAAGTTCATCGACGCCGAGACGCGCAACCTGGAGGCGATCTCCCGCACCCGGCGCAACTTCGCCTGATCAGCCGAGCGGGCGGTGGCGCCGCGAACGGACACGCGCCACCGCCCGCCCGAGCAGCAGCGCGACGGCGCCGAGGCCGAGCAACACGGCCCACGTCACGGCGGCCCGCCACGGACCGGGCCACCCCGGGCGAGCGGGGGTCTGCGCCAACGCCCCGGGCACGGCGACCCACGTGGGTGCGGCCCCGGCGGTCGCGGCCGGCTCGACCAGCGCCCGGTACGGGTTGACGCTGCCGTGCCCGAACGCGGCGTTGGCGGCTCCGCCGGCCGTGCCGTCGGCCGTGGCCAGCAGGCGGCGCACCACCTCCTCGTTGGTCCAGCGCGGATGCCGCTCGCGAAGCAGCGCGGCGGTGCCACTGACCACGGCCGCGGCCGCCGGAGTGCGCCCGACGACGGTGTGCCCGCCGACCCGCGCGGCCGCGACGAGCTGCTCGCCCGGTGCGACGAGATCGACGTGTGGGCCGCGCGCCGAGCCGTCCAGAAGACCGCCCGACGCGGCCAGCGCACCGACTCCGACGACGCCGTCGTACGCGGCGGGGTAGCTCGGGCCGGCGCGTCCGTCGCCGGCGGCGGCCACCACGACGGCGCCGCTCTCGACCGCCCTGGCGACAGCAGCGCGCAGGCGCGCGTCGTCGACCGCGACCGAGTAGGAGACGTGGATGACGTCGGCGCCCATCCGCGTGGCCTCGGCGACCGCCGTGGCCAGGGCGGCGGCGGAGACCGGGGCGTCGGTGGCCGGGTCGTTGTCGGCGACCCGGACGGGCAGCAGCGTGGCACGGGGGGCCACGCCGACCAGGGACGCGCCGGCTGCGGGCCGCGCACCGATCAGGCTGGCGATGGCGGTGCCGTGCCCCTGCCGGTGACAGTCGAGCGTGCCTCCCGACCGGCCGGCCGGCACGTCCCAGCCGGCCCGGACGGCCTTCGCCAACTGCGGGTGGCGCCGGTCCGTGCCGGAGTCGACGACGGCCACCCGGACGCCCGCGCCGGTGGCGAGCCGGTGCACCCTGGGCAGGTCGAGCAGCCGGTGGGCCCACGACGCCACCGCGATCTTCGGCGCGGCGACCGGTTCGACCTGGTAGCCGCAGGGGCCGGCGTGCGCCACCGCGGGGGAGAGCGCCGCCATCGATGCCGCCAGAAGTGTGACCGCCGCCAGTCGCCGTATCACCGGATGCTCCTCTCCGCCGCGCTGTGGCGCCGTGGGGGCGGGTGTCGGCCCGGCGGTGCGGTGTCTGTCGTGTCGAAAACGAATCTAGTGCTCGCGACTGTCCTATGACTACAGTCGTCGCATGCCCGCGAACGAGGATCTGCTGGAGTCGATGCGCGCGCGGGCGCGCGACCTCACCGGCCAGCTGCAACGCATGACCGACGCGATGGGCGGCCTGCAGGAGAAGATCGGGCAGGTCTCCGTGACCGCGGTTTCCCGCGACGGCCTGGTCCGGGCGACTGTCGGCAGTGACGGCAGGCCGCGCGACCTGCACCTTGACGCGCGCATCTACCACGACGCCGATGCCACCGCGCTCGCCCGCACGATCCTGGACACCATCGAGGTGGCGGCGGCGGAGGCCGCGGATCAGGTCAGGGAGATCTGCCGCCCCTACGTCGACGCGCAGACCTTCGACTCGTACGCATCAGGTGATCTCACGCAGGTGATGGAGCGGATGCGCCAGCGCCTACCGTTCACGGAGGAGTAGACATGGCCGACAGCCGGCTTGGGGCGGGTGCCCGCGAGGCGATGGCGGACCTGGACGCCCGCGCCGCGCGACACCAGGAAGCCGTGAGCGCACAGGTGGAACGGATCCGGGCCGTCCCGGTCGTGCTCGGCGGCGGCGAGGTCGCCGCCGAGCTGCAGCGGATCATCACCGGGGCCGACGAAACCGCCGGCGTCGCGGCGGATCTCCTCGACACCACCAAGGCCGACACCACCACCGCCGTGAACGCCGTCGACGGGCTCCTCGAAACGGACCGGTCCGCCGTCGACCCGCTCACGATCCGCGTGTGACCACTCGGTGGGAGTGCAGAAGCCGGACCTTGGCGTCTGGGACTGGGTGTGGGACGCCGTCACGCTCGTCGGCGGGGGGTCGACCTGGCCGGACACCGACGAGGACAGCATCCGGCAGTACGCGCGCGAATGGCTGGCCCTCGCCCAGCTGCTGAATCAGGCCGGGCAGGATCTCGCGCCCGCGGTGACCGATCTGGGCAACCTGTGGGGCGGCCCGTCGGCGGCGCAGTTCCAGAACCACTGGCGTTACAAGTTCGAGAACGTCATGCCGAAGCTCACCGGCGGGGCGGAGGACGTCGCCTCGGTGATGGACCAGGCCGCCCGGGCGATCGAGCACGAGAAACTCACCATCGTCATCTCCGTCATCTGGTGCTGCGTCGAGTTGGCCATCATCGCGCTCGCGATGATCTTCAGCTCCGGGTTCGCGGCCGCCGCCGCGTCAGGGCCGATCCTCGCCACCCGGGCGGCCACCCAGGCCGCCTACCGCCTCCTGGTGGGCAGCCTCCGGGAGAACGTCCTTGTCCGGATCGTCCGGGAGGCGTTCGTCGAGTCGCTCCAGGAGGCCACCTCCGACGGCACCGCCCAGGTCATCCAGGTCGTCGAGGGCAACCGCGAGAGCATCGACGTCACCCACGTGCAGCAGTCGGCGAAGTGGGGCGCGGTCGGCGGAGGGATCGGCGAAGCTCTCACGCCCGCGCTCGTCGGGCTGCGCGAGATGACCCGAGGGATCGACACACCGGCCCTGCGCTGGGGCGCCCAGACCCTCGCCGAGGGCCTGCACGACCAGGTCACCAACAACCTGACCAACTACCTGGCGGTGGGCTTCGAGCGGGGAGACTGGACGCCCAGCACCGACAACCTGGCCGCTGCGGCCGGTCGCTTCGGTGTCGGCGTGGTCACCGGTGGGCTGCGCGAGCAGATCGGCAACCAGTACCACGCGAGGATCCAGGAATTCATCGGCCTGCGAGAGCCAGGAACCGGCCCCGACGTCAACCCGGCCGGCCCCGGCCCCACACCGGGCGACCCTGGTGCCCCCGGCGAGGCCGGTGGCCCGGCCGCCGGGGCTCCGGCGGGCCCCGCCGCGCCTGGCGTGCCGGGCGGTCCTGCGGCGCCGGCCGGCCCCGGTGCGCCGGGTGGCCCTGCGGCGCCGGCTGGTCCTGCGGCGCCGGCTGGTCCTGCGGCGTTGGGTGGTCCTGGTGCGCCGGCTGGTCCTGCGGCGCCGGGTGGTCCTGCGGCGTTGGGTGGTCCTGGTGCGCCGGCCGGTCCCGCGGCGCCGGGTGATCCTGCGGCGCCGGCTGGCCCTGTCGCACCGGACGGTCCTGTCGCGCCAAGGGATGCCGGCGGTGCCGACGCGTCGGTGGGACCGGTCGCTCCGGTCGAGGGGCCCGGCGCCCAGGGACCCAATGAGAGCGGCACGACGCCCGCCCTGGGCGTCGGTCCGGTCGACGCTGATGGTCCAGGTGACGCTGCGGCTGTGCCGGCGCCGGCCCGCACCGAAACGGACGCCCTGACCGGCGCCACAGAGCAGGGCGACAACACCGGCACCGGTGCGCTGACGGCGCCGCAGAACGCCCCGCCCGCGTCTCTCGCCGAGTTCGGCGATGTGCCGAGCCCTCGAGCCGAGCAACCCGGACCGCTGGGGCAGCCCGGTGACGCCGCGGTCACCAGCGACGCGCAGACCCCATCGACGCCTCCGGGCCAGCCGGCGACGGCGCCGCAGCCGTCCGCCGAGCCATCGTCAACGCGGGAACCGACCGGTGTCACACCCGGCATCGTCGGTGCCCGGCCGGGGGCGGCGCCGGCCGGCGGCGTGCCGAGCCAGGCCGGCATCGTCCAGGGCAACGTGCTGTTCCCGGTAGGGAACATCGGGAGCGGTGGGCCGCGGCCGTCGGCAGGCACACCGGCCACCGGCGGGAGCAGGCAGCCGTCCATCGAGCAGCCGGCACCGGTCGAGGCCACCACGGCCGTCGGCGCCTCGGAGGCACCGCCGGGGCACGCCGACAGCACCGACCCCGCGTCAACGCCCACGCCGTCGGCCGGTGCCACGCTCACGCCGCCGGCGGTTGCTGCGTCCACGCCGTCCGCCCGCCGCCGGGTCGCCGCCCCCGCCC
>NZ_JBSGDY010000267.1:0-5428 GCF_053602615.1 Micromonospora sp. NPDC004336 | reverse complement strand
GCCGGCGCCGACCCGGTCGGGGTCGGCGCCGGCACCCGTCGGGCCGGTCACGGTTTCCGGTCGGATCGCGCCCGCCCCCGTCGGGCCGGTCGCGGTCCCCGGTCGGTCCGCGCCGGGCACCGGGGGCGCGGGGGCGCTCACCGGCGCACGTCGGCGCTGTGGCCCGCGTGGTGCCTGCGGCTGAACCAGCCGCGCGTGGAGCGGCGCGGCAGGCCCCGGGCCAGCCGATCGGCCTCGGCCTCGGCACGCAGCTCGGCGGCGTGCGTACGGTGGATGGAGAGGATGAAGTCTGCGTCGGTGCCGAACATCTCGGGCTCCCTGCGGTCGTCGTCAGCTGTCGACTCTGACTCTCCGCGCGAAGGTGGCCCCGGGGCATGGGTGCGTCGCCTGATCTTCGCCCGCCGAGGTGCCTTACTCCGGGCGTCCGGGGGCGGTACGGCGGCGTAAGGTACTCAGCCCGGCCGCGGGTGATCGCGGCGTGCGGCGACCACTAGACTCACCGGCATGGCAAAGCCCCAGGAGAAGGTCTCGTTCGGCCAGCGGCTGAAGCAGATCGGGATGGTGTTCAAGTTCACCGCCAAGCAGGACAGGTGGTTCGCCCCGCTGGCCGCCGCCGCGGTGCTGATCCCGCTCGCGCTCACCGTGGTCGCGGTCCTGCTCTGGGGCTGGATCTGGCTGCCGCTGGGCATCCTGTTCGCCCTGCTCTGCCTGCTGGTCGTGCTCAACCTGCGCTCCAACCGGGCGATGATGAACGCGGCCGAGGGGCAGCCGGGCGCCGCCGCCCAGATCATGGAGAGCATGCGCGGCGACTGGCGGGTCACCCCGGCGGTCAGCTCGACCACCCAGATGGACATGGTCCACCTGGTCATCGGCCGTCCCGGCGTGATCCTGCTGGCCGAGGGCAACCCGCAGCGGGTGCGCGGCCTGCTCGGCCAGGAGAAGCGGCGGCTGGCCAAGGTCATCGGCTCGGCCCCGCTCTACGACTACGTGATCGGCCAGGAGGAAGGCGAGCTGCCCATCCGCAAGCTGCGGATGACGCTGATGCGGCTGCCGCGCAACCTCAGCGGCAAGGACGTCAACTCGCTGGACAAGCGGCTCAAGGCGCTCACCGCCCGCCCGCAGATGCCCAAGGGCGCGATCCCGAAGAACATGCGGCCCCCGCGCGGCGCGTTCCGCCAGTCGCGCGGTCGCTGACCCACTCCGACGTACGCCAAAAGCCGGGCCCTGTCAGGGCCCGGCTTTTCGCACTCCCCCTTCCCGCCTTCCCGCCCCACCCTCGCCCCACCCCTCCTCCCTCGCTCCCGCCCCGCCCTCGTCTCCTTTCCCGCGCCGATCTTGCACTTCCGGCCCCACTTTCGCGGCTTATATCCGTTTCGTCGGGGCAGAAAGTGCAAGATCGCGGGGGCGGGAGGCGGGAGGCGGCGGGTGGGGGGCCCGGGGGGGGCGGGGCGGGGGCGGGGCGGGGGTCGGGGTTAGGGGCGGGGGGCGGGGGTGATGACGGAGGCCGTGAGGCGGTCGTGCAGGCCGCGGCGGTGGTTGTCCATCAGCAGGGCCGGCACGACGAGGGCGAGCAGGAGGCCGCGCAGCAGCCCCCGGACCAGACCGATACGGCCGCCGTCGGCCCACGCGACGCAGCGGATCTTCGTGATGAACATGCCCGGCGTCTGGGCGAACAGGCCGAGGAAGAAGCCGTACTCCAGGATCAGCACCAGCACGGGCGCCCAGCCGTCGCGGACCGGGTCGGCGAAGCCCCGGGCCACCAGGAGGCAGAGCACCCAGTCGATCACCAGTGCGCCGAACCGGCGGCCCAGGCTGGGCGGGGTGAAGGCGGGATCGGACGCGGGCGGCACGGGCCGGTCATGCGGGTTCGTCACAACGGCCAAGGGTATCCAGGGCGTACGGGCTGGTCGCGGGCACCCGGAGCGCATAAAGGGACCAAAGCGAGCAAGTGTCACTACACTGGCACAGCCGGGAACGTCCCGTCGCCCGATCACCCCATCGGAGCGGCGCGGATGACGCTCCGCGAGGGACGTAACACGGCAGAAACACTCAAGACACGGCCGGGCAACCGCGCGGCCATAGCGTCGCCAAGAGCCTAGCCACCCGTGGACGTGCCAGGAGGACGTGTGTTCGCCAATCCCGAGGAACTCCTGCGATACCTCAAGAACGAGGACGTGAAGTTCGTCGACGTACGTTTCTGTGACCTGCCCGGCGTGATGCAGCACTTCAACCTGCCGGTCGAGTCGGTCGACGACGAATTCTTCACCGAGGGCCTGGCCTTCGACGGCTCGTCGATCCGCGGCTTCCAGGCGATCCACGAGTCGGACATGCTCCTGCTCCCGGACGTCGCCACCGCCTTCATCGACCCCTTCCGCGCGCAGAAGACCCTCGCGCTCAACTTCTTCATCCACGACCCGTTCACCCGCGAGGCCTACAGCCGGGACCCGCGCAACGTGGCGAAGAAGGCCGAGGCCTACCTGACCGCGAGCGGCATCGCCGACACCGCCTACTTCGGCGCGGAGGCGGAGTTCTACATCTTCGACTCCATCCGCCACGAGACCTCGGCGCACCAGTCGTACTACTACATCGACTCGATCGAGGGTGCCTGGAACACCGGCCGCGAGGAGCCGGGCGGCAACCGCGGCTACAAGACCGCGTACAAGGGCGGCTACTTCCCGGTGCCGCCGGTGGACCACTACGCCGACCTGCGCGACAGCATCGTGCGGCGGCTGGTCGACAGCGGCTTCACCGTGGAGCGCTCGCACCACGAGGTGGGCACCGCCGGCCAGTCCGAGATCAACTACCGGTTCTCGACGCTGCTGCACGCGGCCGACCAGCTCCAGCTCTTCAAGTACATCGTGAAGAACGAGACGTGGGCCAACGGCAAGACCGCGACGTTCATGCCCAAGCCGCTCTTCGGCGACAACGGCTCCGGCATGCACACCCACCAGAGCCTCTGGCTCAACGGCGACCCGCTGTTCTACGACGAGACCGGCTACGCCGGCCTGTCCGACACCGCCCGCTGGTACATCGGCGGCCTGCTGCACCACGCCCCGTCGCTGCTGGCCTTCACCAACCCGACGATCAACTCGTACCGCCGGCTGGTGCCGGGCTTCGAGGCGCCGGTCAACCTGGTCTACTCGCAGCGCAACCGCTCCGCCTGCACCCGCATCCCGGTGACCGGCAGCAACCCGAAGGCCAAGCGGGTCGAGTTCCGCGTACCGGACCCGTCGGCGAACGTGTACCTGGCTTTCTCCGCCATGCTGATGGCCGGCCTCGACGGCATCAAGAGCAAGATCGAGCCGCCGGCGCCGATCGACAAGGACCTCTACGACCTGCCGCCGGAGGAGTGGGGCGACGTCAAGCAGGTGCCGGGCTCGCTGTCGGCGGTGCTGGACTCGCTGGAGGCCGACCACGACTACCTGCTCGACGGCGGGGTCTTCACGCCCGACCTGATCTCGACCTGGATCGAGTGGAAGCGGACCAACGAGGTCGACCCGGTGCGCCTGCGCCCGACCCCGCACGAGTTCGCCATGTACTTCGACTGCTGACCTGAGATCAGGAAGAAGGCCCTGGGTTCGCCCGGGGCCTTCTTCCTTGCCACCAGAGACTCCACCGTTCCACTCGACGCGAGCCGGCTCCGCCGCTCGCGGGTCGGTGGAACGCCATGGGTGTCACCGGAGCCTTTTGACACCCATGGTGTTCCACTCGGCGCGACCGATCCGCTGGGCAGCGCGGGCGTCCAGGGCAGCGCGGGCGACCGCAGCGCGGGCGTCCAGGGCAGCGCGGGCCCCCAGGGCAGCGCGGGCGACCGCAGCGCGGGAGCCAGGCGGGCGGAGCGGTTTCTCCGACCGGTCGCGTTACGGCCGCCTGCATACCTTCGCGTCCGTTATATTGCGGGGCGTGGACACTCCGCTGCGCGAACCCACCTTCCTGATCCTCACCGCGCTGGCCGGCGAGCCGATGCACGGCTACGGCCTGATCGGCGAGGTCGCCGCCCTCTCCGACGGGCGCGTCTCGCTGCGCCCCGGCACCCTCTACGGCGCGCTCGACCGGCTGGTCGACGCCGGCCTGGTCGAGGTCGACCGGGAGGAGGTGGTGGACGGCCGGCTGCGCCGCTACTACCGCCTCTCCCCCGCCGGCGACGCCACCCTCACCGCCGAGACTGAGCGCCTGCGCCGCAACGTCGAGGCGGCCACCGCCCGACTGCGCACCCGCGCGGCGAAGGCCCGGCCGGCGGCGCCGCGCGTCGCGGGAGGGCTGGCATGACGGACCTGGAGCGCCGCTACCTGCGCCTGCTGCTCGCCTATCCCGCCGAGTACCGCCGGGCGCGCGGCGCGGAGATCGTTGGCACGTACCTCGACCTGGCCGAGCCGGGCCGGCGATGGCCCTCGCCGGCGGACGCCGCCGACCTGCTGCGCGGCGGCCTCCGCCAGCGGCTGCGGGCCGCCGGGGCCGCCGACCTCCTCCCGGGCGTACGCCTCGCCGCCGTCCTCGCCTTCCTCACCGCGACCGCGCTGGCGGGGGCGTGGTCGGTGCTGGAGCTGCGCCCGCCGGTGGCCCGGTGGGGCGTGCCGCACGCCGGGCCGTTCGTCTCGCTCGGGATCGGCGTGTGGGCGGCCTGGCTGCTCGCCGCGGCCGTGCACGCGGTGGCCCCGGGCCGGTGGACCCGTCGCGCCGTGGCCCTCGCCCTGCTGGTCACCGTCGCGGTCGTGCCGATCGCGGCCCTCACCGGAGCGCCGCGCCCGCCGCTGTACGTGCTGGTGCCGCAGGTCGCGCTGGGCGTGGTGGCGTTCGGCCTGCCCGACCGACTGCCGGTGGCGGTGCGGGCGGCGCCCCTGCTCGCCGTCGTCGCCGCCGCCCTCGCGGGCGTCAGCCTGCTACCCCGCTACGACTCCCACGTCGGCTACCACGGCTGGACGGCGAGCGGAATCCTGCCCGGCGCCGCCGTGACGCTGCTCGTCGTCGTGCTGCTGCTCGGGGCGGGGCTGGCCCTGCGGGCCGACCGCCGGGGCGGCTGGGCCCTGCTCACCCTGCTCACCCCGATCGGCCTGCTCTTCGTGCATCCGCTGGCCGGGGCGGTCGACGGCAACATGCGCGGCGCGCCCGAGCCGGGGTGGTGGGCGCTCGCCGTGGCGGCGGCCGTGGTCGCCGTGGCCGGGCCGGCGCTGCTGCCCCTGGCGCTCGCGGCGCGGGGACGGCGGCGAGGGTTTCGCCCGGTCGGGTCCGGCGACCGCTGCCCGTCCTGCGGGGCGACCCGCTGACCGCCGCGCCAGTAGATCTTGGCAGGAAACGGCCCCTCCAGGGGCAATTTCCTGCCAAGATTTCGCCGAGGCGATGCTCCTATGGTTGTCAAGGGGTGTGGAGAGCGGCGAAGTCGGCAAGGAGGGCGGTGTGGACCTCGCGGACGACGTATCGCTTGAGGCAT
>NZ_JBSGDY010000266.1:0-5434 GCF_053602615.1 Micromonospora sp. NPDC004336 | reverse complement strand
GGGCGGCCACGGCCGCCCGGCGGTTCCGTCCGCCGCCGCGGCGCTGACCCGCTGCGTGTCGGTCGAGCCGGCGAAGTTCGCCGCCGCCCACTGGGGGCGCACACCGCTGCTGTCGCGCGCCGACGAGCTGCCCAACGCCGCAGGCTTCACCGACCTGCTCAGCCCCGCCGACGCCGACGACCTGCTCAGCCGGCGCGGCCTGCGCAGCCCGTTCCTGCGCGTCGCCAAGGACGGCCAACTCGTCCCGGCGGCCCGCTTCACCGGCGGTGGCGGCGCCGGCGCCGAGATCGGCGACCAGGTCCTCGACGAGCGGGTCCTGGAGCTGTACGCCGGCGGGGCCACCCTGGTGTTGCAGGGCCTGCACCGCACCTGGCCCGCCCTGATCGACTTCGCTCGTGACCTCGGCGCGGCGGTCGGGCAGCCGTTGCAGGTCAACGCCTACCTGACCCCCGCCGGCAGCCAGGGTTTCGCCACCCACTACGACACCCACGACGTCTTCGTCCTGCAGGTCGACGGCCGCAAGCACTGGCGGATCCACCCGCCGGTGCTGCCGGACCCGCTGGAGCGGCAGCCCTGGGGCGGGCGGGCGGACGAGGTCGCCGCCACCGCCGACGGCCCGCCCGCGCTCGACGTGGTGCTGGCCCCCGGCGACGCCCTCTACCTGCCCCGCGGTTGGCTGCACAGCGCGCAGGCGCAGGAGTCCAGCTCGCTGCACCTGACCGTCGGCGTCCGGGCGTTGACCCGGTACGCGCTGGTCGAGGAGCTGCTCGCCCTCGCCGCCGAGGACCAGCGGCTGCGGGCCACGCTGCCGTTCGGCACCGACGTCGCCGACCCGGACGCGATCGAGCCGGAGCTGACCGAGACGGTCGAGGCGCTGCGGGACTGGCTGCTGCGGGCCGACCCGGCCGCGGTGGCCGCGCGGCTGCGCCAGCGGGCCTGGCCGGCCGCCCGGCCCGCGCCGATCCGCCCGCTGGCCCAGGCCGCCGCGCTGGCCGCGCTGGACGCCGACACCCGCCTGGCCCCGCGCCCCGGCCTGCGTTGGCAGCTCGCCCCGCAGGGGGACCGGCTGGCGCTGCGGCTGTTCGACCGCACCATCACGCTGCCCGCGACATGCGAGCCGGCGGTGCGCGCCCTGCTCACCGGGGAGGCCGCCCGGGTCGGCGACCTGCCGGGCCTGGACGACGACGCCGACCGGATCACCCTGGCCCGCCGCCTCCTGCGCGAGGCGGTGCTGGTCCCCGCCTGAGCGCCGCCCCGCGCCGGGCCGACGCCGCCCCGCGCCGGGCCGACGCCGTGCCGCGCCGGGCCGACGCCGTGCCGCGCCGGGCCGACGCCGTGCCGGCGCCGGGTCCGGGCCTGACCGCGCAGCTTCGGGGAAGTTGTCGCCTCCCGCCGGTGGGAGCCAGCATCTTCCCCGAAGTTGCGCGGATCATGGTCGGGCGGGTGGCCGCGCCCCGCGCGTGGGCAGGCCCGGGTCAGGCGGTGTCCAGGGCCGTGACCGGGCGGACCTCGATCGGCAGGGTGGTCGCCCGGGACAGCCTCGCCGCCCAGCCCAGCGCCGCGTCCAGGTCCGGCACGTCGATCACGGTGAAGCCGCCGACGTGCTCCTTGCCCTCGGCGAACGGGCCGTCGGTCAGCAACGTCTCGTCGTCGCGGACCCGGAGCACCCGGGCGGTGTGGGCCAGCGCCAGCCCGGCGCCGAACACCCAGACGCCGCCGCGGCGCATCTCCTGGTTGACGGCCTGGACGTCCCGCATGATCGGTTCGAGGAACTCCGGCGGCGGCGGGGCGTCGCCGTCGGGCTGGATCACGTTGAGCACGAAGTTCGGCATCGCAGCTCCCTCTCGTCGGGTGGCCGGCGTCGCCCGGCCTCTCCCGTCTACACGAACGGAGGCCGGCCCGATCGACGGCGCGCTGCCCGCAGGGTCGGCCGGCCGGCGGGTCAGCGGCCGGCGACCAGCAGCGCGGCGGTGGTCGCCAGGCCGGCGACGAGCACGACCGCCATCGGGCGCGGGCCGAGCACGGCGTGCCGGCGGTCCGCCAGCACCTTCGCCGGCACCAGGCCGACCAGCGGGCCCAGCAGGGTCACCACCAGGGCCAGCACGGGCAGCCCGACCGCGAGCTCGCCGCCGTACCGGTCGCCCGCCGCCCGCGCCGCGCTTCCGAGGGCGTACGCGAGCACGGCGCCGGCCACCCCGCAGAGCGCCAGCAGCGGGTTGACCGAGCCCGGCAGGTCACCGGGCTGGCGGGTGCGGTTCAGCAGCTCCCGTACCCCGTCGAGCAGCGGCACCGGGTCGGCGGTGGCGCCGGGCGTCGGGGCCGGAGGCCGGCCCGCCCGGCGGCCGCTGCCGCCCAGCCGGCCGCGCAGCTGCTGCCACAGGTGGGCGGCCTCGGCGTCCACCCGCTCCTGCAGCTCCCGGGCGTCGACGAGTTCCCGCTCGGCGCGCGCGAGCGCGGCCTCGGCGTCGGCCACCGCCCGGTCGGCGGCGGCGCACTGCTGGGCGTGCCAGGCGTGCGCCTCGGCCCGCTGGGCGCGTACCCGCGCGGTCAGCTCGGCCAGCCGCCGCAGCTGGTCGGCGTACGTCTCGCTGGTCACCGGTTCGTTCATCGCGACGGTCCGTAGGGGATGATCACCTGGCCGGTGCGGTGGACCGCCCGGTCGAAGAACAGCCCGCGCCAGGGGCGGGGATACCAGTCCGGGCCGCCGGTGCCCGGATAGAGCGACGAGCCGAGCTCGCCCCCGTGGGCGTCCAGCGCCACCCAGGCGCCGATCTGGTCGGTCCGCGCGGCCGGTCCACCCAGGTCGGCGCGCATCCGGGCGACGCCCCGCCACCAGGCCAGCACGTGGGTGCGCCGCTCCGGCCCGTCGTGCAGGATCCGGCGCAGCTCCTCCAGGCCGGTGCGCCGACCCACCCGCGCCCCGAGGGTCCCGGCCGCCGCGTCCACGGCGAACAGCAGCAGGTAGTGCGGCACGCCCGGCGCCCCGAGCCCCTCGGCGGTCTCGGCCATCAGCTCGCCGACGGTCTCGTCGTCGTACCAGGCGGCGTCGTCGGCGAGGTCCTCGTAGAGCGAGCGGGCCGCCGGGTCGGCGTCCGGGTCCAGGCAGGCGATGGAGAACCGGGCCGTGCCGGGCCGGTGCTGGCGGGCCAGCGAGCGGGCCGCCGCGTCGAGCACCGCGCACGCCTCGTCCACCCGGGTGCCGAGCACCGCCAGGTTGCGGCCGGGGGCCCGGGGCAGCCGCAGCGCCGCCGAGCGCGCCTGCACGTCGATGATCTCGCCGAGCAGCGCGACCGGCGTACGCGGATGCCCGGTCTCCGGGGCGGTGAGCGCCCGGAAGTCCGGCGCGTCGGCGAGCCGGGGGATCGCGTCGCCGTCGAAGAGCCGGGCCGGCGCGGCGTCCTGCGGTCGCATCCGCCACAGCCGGTGCTGCAGCTCGCTCCACGTCTCCCAGTCGCTGGCCGACGGGATCCGGGCGACCTGGTTGCCCTCGGTCATGCCCGACTCGGCGTTGACGACCGCGTGGTGGCGGGGTAGCGACTGGGCGGCGTCGTTGCGTTCGGCGAGGATCCGCAGCGCCTTGGGCAGGGCGATGCGCAGCGTGAACTGGGCCACCAGGGCGGGTCGCCCCCACAGCGCCTCGATGCCGCGCACGTCCTGCGAGGCGAGCACCAGGTGGATGCCCTGGGACCGGCCGCGCCGCGCCAGGTCCTCCAGCAGGTCGGCGGCCTCCCGGGCGACCACGTCCCGCCCGGCCAGGAGCATCTGGAACTCGTCGACCACCGCCACGATCCGCGGCCAGTGCCCGGTCGGGTCGACCGCCCGCAGCTCGGCGAGCTTGGTGACCTCGTGCTTCTTCGCCGCGTCGGCACGCCGGCGCAGCTCCTCGGCGAGGAAGCGCAGCAGCGCCAGGCCGAACTCCCGGTCGGTGTTGACGTTGATCCCGACCAGCCGCATGTGCGGCAGCCAGCTCGGGTCGCGCCGGCCCTGGGCGAACCGGGCGAAGGACACGCCCTCCTTGAAGTCCAGCAGATAGAACTCCAGCTCGGCGGGGGAGTAGCGGGCGGCCAGCGCGCCGATCCAGGCGAAGATCAGGTTGGTCTTGCCGGTGCCGGACGGGCCGCCGATCAGCGCGTGCGGCGGGTAGTCGCCGAGGGTGAGCAGCACCGGCCGGCCGTGCGGGCCCTCGCCGATCGGCGCGGTCAGCCCGGTGGCGGAGTCCTCCCGCCACATCCGCTCCGGCGGCGGCAGCAGGTCGGTGAACGGGGTGGGGGCGGGACCGGCGTTCACCCGCGCCGCCACCTCCCGGCAGGTCTCGGTGACCAGGGTCGCGGGCGGCGGCGGGTCGAGCCGGACGGACAGCCCGCCGATCAGGGTGGCGTCCCGGTCGACCGTCACCCGGGTCACCGTCCGGTCGTCGGGCAGCGCGACGCCCCGGACCACCAGGTGCACCCCGCAGGCGGCCCCGGTGCGGACCACCCGGTCGAGCTGGCCGCGTTCGTGCCGGGACAGCTCGTCGCCGCCGAGCAGCACCGCCACCCGCCACGGTTCCGGCCGGCGGCCGGTGGCGGCGGCCAGCTCGCGCAGCGAGCTGTGCTCCCCGGCCAGCACGGTCTCGTTGATCCGGCGGATCTGCTCCACCAGGTCGTCCAGCAGCCGGGCCAGCCCGCCGGGGCCGACGAAGGTGAGCAGCCCGGCGGTGCCGAGCGGGGCGAAGCCGGCCAGGCCGCCGCCCAGGTGGTCGGGGTCGTAGCCGACCAGCCGGACGGTGCCCGGGTCGGCCCGCCCGACGGCCCGCAGCAGCAGCGCCGAGACCACCGCCTCGCCGCCCTCGCGGTCGTCTCCGGTCAGCTCCACGTGGCCGGCGTCGAGCAGCGGCACCAGCGCCGGCACCGGTTCGGCGCCGGGGATGCGTACGGTGCCGATCCGCAGCGCGCCCGGCGGCTCCGCCCGCCGCACCGGGGTCGGGCGCCAGCGCGTCCAGTCGGCGGACGCGGCGCCGGGGGCCTCCCGCAGCGCCGCGTCCGCGGCGCGGCGGGCCAGCTCGGCGAGGCGCGCCGCGTGCCGGTCCTCGATCTCGGCCAGCCGGCGGTCCCGTTGCGCGCCCACCCGTTCCGGCACGGCCGCCGCGGCCCGTCGCACCTTCGCCAGCCGCTCCCGCGCGGCGGTCAGCTCGTCCTGTGCCGTCGACAGCCGGGTCCGGGCCGCGCCGAGGGCCTCGCCGAGCATGCCCCGGACCCGGTCGACCAACTGGGCGCGCCGGTCAGCCATCGACGCCCCGCGGTCGCGGCTCCCCGCCGTCGCCGGTGGCCGGGCGACCCGCCGGCGGGCTCGACCAGACGCGCCCGCCGGCGCCGGGGCGGCCCGCGTCCGCCGCGCCGCGACCGGCGCCCGCCGCGGGCGGCGCCGCCGGGCCACCGGCGCCGGGGCGCCCGCC
>NZ_JBSGDY010000265.1:0-5504 GCF_053602615.1 Micromonospora sp. NPDC004336 | reverse complement strand
ACGTGTGACTGGAGTACAGCCGAGTGCACTTCCGCACTCGCGGAGACGTCCCCCGTCCCCGGCGCCGGGGACGGGGCGGATCCCGTGGTCGCCCCGGGCCCGGTCGGCCCGGCCGACGGACTGACCTGCGCCGCCGGCGTCCCGCCACCCCTGCCGCGCGCGACCTCCAGCGCGACCGGGATGGCCGCCGCGACCACGGTGGCCACCGCGGCGATGATCGCACCGACGATCGCGGGATGGGACGTCCGACGCCGCCTCTGCATAGACACGGCCCGATTGTGGCAGCCCGCCGCACGACATCGCGGACGGTTCGCGGGGCGCGGCGCGCCCTTCCCCGCCGGCGGCGACCCCCGCCTCCCGGCCACCCCCGCCCCACCCCCGATGACGACCGCCTCAGGTCACCCGAGCCCCGCCCACGGATCCTCGCGGCGCCACAGAATCGGCAGGTGCAGGGCGATCCGCTCCCGCCGGGCCAGTCCACCGAGGACGCGCATGGTGACATCGAGGTCGTCGCCGGCGAACGGCAGGGCGCGCAGCGGCCGGTCGAGCGGCCGGAAGAAGTCGTCCCAGTGGATGAGCACCACGCGGCGGGCCCCGACGGCCCGAACGGTCTCGGCCCAGTACGCCCGGATGTAGTCCTCGCCCCGCACGCCGAGCTGGCCGACGCCGAGATAGACGACGTCGGCCCGGCGCCCGTCGAGCGCGCCGGGCACGAAGCCGGCGCTGCCCTGGACGAGGGCGGTACGGCCGCTGGCGTGCGCCACGATGATCGACCACGCCTCACCGCACCGGTAGGCGGCGGCCCTCGCCGGGGGCACCACGGGCTCGGTGATGCCGCCCGGGAAGCGGTCCGGCGGGCAGTGCGCGGACTCGACGAAGGTGAGCGTGAACGCGCCCAGGGGCACCGGCTCGTGGGGCGTCACGACCCGGATGCGGTCCTCGGCCAGCCCGGCGCCGCGGCCGACCCAGGCCGCGGAGCCACCGCCGACGAGCACCGCACCGGTACGCAGCGCGACGGTTGCGGAATCCATCACATGGTCGAAGTGCGTGTGCACCGGGATAACGGCGTCCAGCCCGCGGCCGGAGGCGGGCGCGCTGGTCGCCGCGCCCGCGCCGTGGCGGTCCAGCCCCAACCGCCCCAGCGCCGAGCCGATGCGGGCCTCGTCGGGCGCCAGCCTGCCGAGGGCGACCCTCAGCAGGGACGGCCGGGAGAAGAACCCGTCGGTCATCACCGCGTGCTCGCCGTCGTCGAGAAGCAGGCTGGCCACCCCGAGGAACGTCACGCCGAGCCCCCCGGCCGCCGGCGGAACGTCGAAGCGGGCGGCGTGGGCGGCGAGGTCGGGACGACCGAACTTCATGCGCACGGCGGGACGCTACCTGCTGCCGGGCCGGTTCCGGCGCACGGCGGGACGCTACCTCCCGCCGGGGCCATTTCCGACGCACGGCGGGACGCTACCTCCTGCGGGGCCGGTTCCGGCCGCCGTACGGCCGCTGCCGACGGACCGGCCCGGGCGACGCCGGGCGCCGGCCCCGGCAGGGCAGGCCGCCGCGCCCGACCGGCCGGCGCTCACCGCCGCGACGCCCGCGGTCACGAAACGAGCGGGCGTACGTCATGGTCACCTCCGGTCTGGGGCAGCCCGGCGGCTGCGGCGATGAGCCCGACGGCGCCGTACAGGGTGGTGGTCTCCGGCAGGACGAGTTCGCCTGGCCAGCCCAGGACGTCGCGGGCGGCGTACCAGCCGCTCATCTGCTCGGCGGTGAACTCGCCGGCCTGCGGGCGCGTGAGGTGCCGGCGCAGGGTCTCCGGCAGGGACACGTCGAGGTAGCAAAAGAGGGACCGCCCGCGATGACCGTCCCGGAGGCCGGTCAGCATGCTCCGGTGGCGGCCGGTGTGCAGGATGCCCTCCAGCACCACGTGGTAGCCGTGGTCCAGCGCGGCGTGATCTCCCGCGTCCCAGGCGGGCATGCTGTAGCCGAAGGCGATGTAGTCCAGGGTGACGTCGGGATGCTCGTTGCGGCCGGTCCTGCGGAAACCCTCCTCACAGAAGGTGAGGAAGCACAGGGCGGCCCCTCCCGTGCTGTGGGCGAGGACTCCAAGGTGTTTCACGACGCCCTCCGGCGTTTCGGGGAATCGAGGCGGCTTCATTCTTTACCGGCTGATCCCCGACGCCTACTCTGCAGCATGGATTGATATACGCACCATGCCTTGGAGGTATGGATGGAGCTACGCCTGCTGGGTTATGTGGTGGCGATTACCGAGGAAGGATCCATCAGCGGAGCCGCGCGCCGCCTGCACCTGACCCAGCCGACCCTGAGTCGGCAGCTGGGTGAGCTGGAGCGACGCCTGGGAGCCGAACTGTTCGCCCGCACCGGCCGCGGGCTCGTTCCCACCGCGGCCGGCGAAGCGCTGCTTCGGCGGGCGGTGCGCATGCTGGCCGACGCCGAGGCAGCTCTGGACGACGTGCGGCTGGCTGCCGCGGGTAAGACTGGCCGCCTGACGGTGGGGTTCGCCGGATCAGGCATCAACGGCGTGCTCGGGGACGCTCTCGGACGACTACGAGTGGAACTCCCGGACGTCGACCTGTGCCTGGTGGAACTGTTCGACGACGCCGAGATGTCGGCCGGCATCCTGGCCGGCAGCCTCGACGTGACGGTGCAGCGACTGCCGGCCCGCGACGCCCGTCTGGCCACCCGCGTCTGGGCGCGCGAGCCGCTGGCCCTCTTCCTGCCGGCCGGGCACCCTCTCGCCAGGACCCCCGAGCCGGCGCCGGTGTCCGTACTCGACGAGATCCCCTTGGTGCTGTGGCCGCGGGAGTCCGCGCCCCATGCGCACGACGAGATCATCTCGTTGTGCCACCGCGCCGGGATCGTGCCGCGCGTCGCCGCGCGGGGCCGGACCGTGCAGACGATCCTCGCGCTGGTCGCAGCCGGCTTCGGCGCGGCCGTGATGGCCGACTCCTATCGCGTGCTGCGTCGGGAGGGCGTCACGCCTCGACCCCTCGCGGGCACCGCCACCACCCTGCACCTGGCCTGGCGAGCCGAGGACACCAGCCCGCTCCTCACCCGCTTCATCACCGCCCTGAACGCCGTCAGTGTTCGGCACCGCGCCGCAGGACCCGATATTTCCGCGCACCCGAACCGCCCCGGTTCTGGTGGAGATCTCCCGACCGATGACGGCGAGTTGCCGACGTCGTCCGGCGATCGAGCTGCGCGATGATGTCGGGTTGCTGCGCTTGCGATGACCGGTCGTGGGGCGACGGGAGTGGACGGTGACCCGGCAGACTGTCCGCTGTGGGGACGCCAGCGCCGGTCACGGCCCATGACATGACAGTCGCCCTGGACTACGGGCAGTTCACTCTCTCCGGGACGACGGAAGACGACTCCGACCTGGCAATGCTCGGGCGGGAGGCGCAGGCCGGCCCGCACATCGCGAGCGACGATCACACGGTGCTCGTCTGCGTGCCGCATCAGAACAACTTCGAGATGCCACTCCGGGTCGAGGTGTGGGCCGAGCCGCCGCCCCGGGACTTCGGACAGTGGGAAGAGATCTTCGAATGCGCGCTGGAGGTCGACGGCGGAGAGCTGTCGTACTGCTCGCCGACGCTGGGCCAACGGCGGTGCGAGGTACCCGACGGGCGGTACGGGGTGCGCATCTGCGGTCGGGGCTTCGTCAACCGGGGCTGGCCCGGGTCCACGACGCCCGGCGATGAGTGGCGAGTTCAGCTCTGGCCGTCGAGGAGAAACCTGCCGGACCGGAGGATCCGGGCTTGGCATCCGCCGGGAGCCACCGACTAGGCACTCGTGGCTCCCATGATTGCCGCACCCGGAAACGACATCTGGGCACCCACCCGTGAGGGTGGATGCCCAGATGATTGCTGGTGCGCCGCCAGGGACTCGAACCCCGAACCCGCGGATTAAGAGTCCGCTGCTCTGCCAGTTGAGCTAGCGGCGCTCGCTGGCAACGGGGAGAACATTAGCACGCCTCCTGAGCCGGGTTCCAATCCGATCCCCGGCTCCCCCCTTCGGTCGAGCTTAACGGGCAATGGGGAACAAAACCCCCGGGCGTACGACGAGAGGGGCCTGACCGGCGGGTTCCATGCGGCACGATGTGCGCCAGGTACGCGAGAACAGAGGTGGGGATGGGCAGGTTCGCGCGGGCCGGGGCGATGGTGGGCGCCCTCGGTCTGGTGGCGTCGCTGGCACTGACAGCCTGCGGCGAGGAGAAGAAGAAGGCGGAGTTCGTCGGCGGCACCACCCCCGCCACGGCGAGCGCGGCGGCCGAGCCCGCCACCCCGGCGGCGCCGAGCGGTCCGCCGCTGACGCTGAACCCGGCCGACGGGGCGAAGAACAGGCCGGTCAGCTCGGAGATCGGCGCGAAGCTGCCCGACGGCGGCAAGGTGTCGAGCGTCACGCTGACGGCGGCGGACGGCAAGCAGGTCGAGGGGCGCCTGCGGGCCGACGGCTCCTCCTGGGTGCCGTCGAAGCCGCTGAAGTACGGCACCCGCTACACGGCCACCGTCACCGCCACCGGCGCCGACGGCGGGACCAGCCAGGGCACCAGCACCTTCACGACGATGGCGAAGCCCAAGTCGATGATCAGCTCGGGGCTGTACCTCTTCGACGACAAGACCTACGGCGTGGCGATGCCGGTGGTCACCGAGTTCCACCCGGGCATCCCGAAGAAGGACCGCGCGGCGGTGCAGAAGCGCATGTTCGTGCAGACCGACCCGCCGCAGCCGGGCGCCTGGCACTGGGTGGAGAACGGCACCCAGGCCTACTACCGCGCTCCGGAGTACTGGAAGCCCGGCACCACGCTCACCGTCCGGATCGCGCTGGCCGGCATCCCGCTGAGCAACGGCCGGTACGGCAACGTCGACCGCACGGCCACCGCGAAGATCGGCCGGGCCTTCGAGATGAAGGTCGACAACGCCACCAAGAAGATGACCGTGTACGAGGACGGCCAGGTGGTCCGCACCCTGCCGGTGAGCCTCGGCAAGAAGAAGACGCCCTCCTCCAGCGGCACGATGGTGGTGATGGAGAAGAAGGAGTCCACCGTCTTCGACACCCGGGACGACCCGGATCCGGCCAACCGCTACGTCACCGAGATCGACTTCGCCCAGCGGATCACCTGGGGCGGGGAGTACATCCACGCCGCGCCCTGGTCGGTGGACGACCAGGGCCGGCGGAACGTCTCGCACGGCTGTGTCAACGTCTCCACGGCGAACGCGAAGTGGCTGTTCGAGAAGACGAGGGTCGGCGACCCGATCACCATCAAGGGCACCGAGCGCCAACTGGCCGCCGGCAACGGCTGGACGGCGTGGAGCCTGAGCTGGTCGGAGTTCGTCGAGGGCAGCGCCCTGCCGGTGCCCGAGGGTGGCGCGGGGCCGGTGTTCTGACGTACGCCCGCCCGACGTCCCGGCGACCGGCCCGCGAGGCGCGGGCCCGTCGCCCCCGTTTCAGCGCGCGCCCGCCCGCGGGGGGGCGCCCGCGCGGGGTCCCGGGGT
>NZ_JBSGDY010000264.1:0-5512 GCF_053602615.1 Micromonospora sp. NPDC004336 | reverse complement strand
CGCGCGGCGCCCGCCGCCGCTGGCAGCCCGCCGGCCCGGCCTGACGCACCCGACGCTCGTCGTGCCGTGGTGCCCGCCGGCCCGGCCCAAGACGCTCGTCGTCCCGCGCGGCACCCCACCGGCCCGACCTGACGGGCGGAGCGCCGGCCCGCCCGGCCTGACGCACCCGACGCTCGTCGTGCCGCGCGGCGCCACCGCCGGCCCGGCGCCTGACGCGCGGCCGGCCCGAGCGGGTGCGCCGCGTCGGACGTGGGGACCGCGCCCCGGGGTGCCGGAGGAGCCGCTACGACGACGGTGGTGGCGTCGACCGGTCGGGGTCGGCGCCACCACCGGGCGGGCTCACTGGAACAGGTTGACGTTCTTCTTCTCCGTGTCGAGGTAGTCGGCCGCGGAGTCGTCGACCGCGAGCTTGATGTCGCGCAGCATGGCCTGCAGGTCCTGGGAGGCGGAGCGCCAGCGGGTCTGCCGCTGCTCGTACGCCTGCCGGGCGTCGCCGGACCAGCTCGCCACGAGCGGGGCGGCGTCGCGTTCGAGCTGCCCGAGCTGCGAGTCGAGCGTGTTGAGCGCCCGCTGGATGTCCGCGCTGGCCTGCTGCAACGCGGCGAAGTTGACGACCAGCACACCGTGGTCCATCTAGATGTCTCCTCCCCCGAAGACCGGGTCAGAGCGGCAGCTGGATGCCGCCGCGGTTGGTGGTGGACACGCGACTGGCGGCCTCGGCGTCCGAGACGTCGTATTGCTGGCCCGCCGTGCGGATGGCGCCGGCGGTCTCCCGCAGCGCCCGCTGCAGCGCCGCCTGATCCTGCGCCCACTGCTGCTTGACCTGCTCGAACGAGCGGCCGCCGGCGCCGCGCCAGGCCTGCTGCAACACCTCCAGCTGGGCCATCAGACTGCTGAGCATGGACTGCAGGGACTGGTCGACCTGCTCGAACTTCGCGCCGGTCTGCTGCATCACCGCTGCTTCTGCCTGGGTCTGGGACACCCCGGACGTCACCTCGTCTCCTCGGTCGTGGCTGGCCGCCGGCGCGCCCGCCCACCGGGCGCGTCCGCTCGCGCCGCCCGGACGTCGAGCACGGCGGGCGCGGGTCAGCGAAACTCGTCGCTGACGGTAGCCGTCCCGTCGCGGTTCTGCTACCCCGTCGTCATCCCCTGTGGACAACCGTGCTCCCCCGCCCCGCCGGGCCCGCCCTTACGATGGGCGGCGTCGATGTCGCGGCGAGTGACCGGGCGAGGAGGCACGGTGACGGTGACCAGCAGGACGGGCCCGGGCCCGTCGGCCGCGCACCCGGCCCTCGCCGGCCCCGGGCCGGTCCCGCCCGGCCCCGGCCTCGCGGGGTCGCGCGCTGCCCCGCCGCCACAGTGGATCCCGGCCGCCCGGCGACGGAAGGTCGGCGTCCGGGCCGGTCAGGTCGTGGCCGCGCAGGTCGCGGTGGCCGCCGTGGTCGCGTCCGCCGACCGGGGCGCGCTGGTCACGTTGGCCGCCGTGGCGGTGGCCGCGCTGCTGCTGCCCGTGGCGTGGGTGCGGCTGCGGGGGCGCTGGCTCTTCGAGTGGCTGGCGACCGGCCTGGGCTACGCGACCCGCCGCCGCGCGCTGCCGCCGGCCGCCGACCCGGCGGCGCTGCTGGACCTGGTCGATCCGGGCGCGGTGATCCGCCCCGCCGAGCTGGCCGGCACGCCGGCCGCCGTGCTCGACGACGCCGGCGGCATGGTGGCGCTGCTGGAGCTCGGCGACCCGACCGACCTGCTCGGCGACGGCCCCCGCGCGCTGCCGTCGCCGGCGTCGCTGCTGTCGGCGGCCGCCCCGGACGGGCCGCCGGTCCGGCTCCAGCTCCTCCGGGCGGGCGCGCCCGCGCCGACCGTCGGCGCGGGCGGCGGCGCGGTCGCCACGTCCTACCGGCAGCTCACCGACGGGCGGCTCGCCGGCCTGGAACGGGGCGTCCTCGCCGTGCGGGTGCTGCGCGCCGACGGCTGGACCGGCGAGGAGCTGCGGCGGGCGCTCTCCGGCACGGTGCGCCGGATCGTGCGCCGCCTCGGCGCGGTGCCCGCCCGCCCGCTGGGCGAGCACGCCACGCTGCGCGTGCTGGCGGAGCTGGCCCACCACGACGACCATCCGGTGCGGGAGTCCTGGCAGGCGGTGCGGGCGGGCGACCTGTTACAGACCACGTTCCGGCTGCTCCGCTGGCCCGACACCCGCGCCGACGCCGGCCGGCGGCTGGTGCCCCGGCTGCTCGCGCTGCCCGCGACGGCGACCACGGTGTCGCTCTGCGCAGGGCCGTGGGCGGGCGCCGACCCCGCGTCGGCGCCGACCGAGCTGGCCGTACGGCTGGCCGCCGCCACCTCGGCGGAGCTCTCGGTCGCGGCGCAGGCCCTGCGCCGCGCGGTGGCCGAGGCGGGCGGGGAGGTGCACCGGCTCGACGGCGGGCAGCTCGACGGGCTGGCCGCCACCCTGCCGTTCGCGGCGGCGGGCGCGCCGGGGCCGGGGCCCGCTCCCGACGGGCTGGAACTCACCCTGGGCGAGGCGGGGCTGATGGTCGGCGCGAACCGGCACGGCGGCGCGGTGACCGTCCGGCTGTTCCGGCCGGAGGGCACCCGGGTGATGCTCGTCGGCGGGGTACGCGCGGCGCAGCTCGTGGCACTGCGGGCCATGGCGCTCGGCGCCCGGGTGGTGGTGCAGACGGCCCGCCCCCGCAGCTGGGAGCCCTTCGTGCGGGGCGTCGGCACGCCCGGCGCGATGATCCCGCTGGTGCCGCCCGGCCGGCCCGTGGGCGACGGACCGGGCTCGGCGCTGTGCCCGCTGCTGGTGGTCGTCGACGCCGGCCCGACGCCGGCCGACCCGGAGCCGGGCCCCGGGTGGCGGGCCACGCTGCTGGTCCGCGACGAGCTGACCCCCGCCGACGCCGACGCGCTGGGCCGCGCGGACCTGGCCGTGCTGCAACCGCTCGGCCAGGCCGAGGCCGCCCTGGCCGGCGCCGCGCTGGGCCTCGGCGGGTCGGCGGAGTGGCTGACCCGGATCCGGGACGACATGGTGGCGGTGGTCAACCGGCGGGCGCTGCGCTGGGCGTTGCTCTCGCCCACCCCGATCGAGTCGCAGCTGATCGGCCGCCCCTCCCGCCGCTGACCGCGCCGCTGTCGCGGGTTCCGCGGGTGGCGGGTCCGTGGCACCATCCCCGCCATGGGTTTCCTCAAAGGGTTGCTGATCCGGTTGGGCAGCACGGCGCTGGCCTTCTGGCTGGCCACGCTGCTCATCCCGGGCATCACGCTGGATTCCGGGTCCGCCGTCGAGGCGGTCACCACGCTGCTCCTCGTCGCGGTGATCTTCGGCGTGGTCAACGCGGTGCTCCAGCCCATCATCAAGACCGTCGGCTGCGGCTTCTACCTGCTAACCCTCGGGCTGATCGCGCTGGTGGTCAACGGGCTGCTGTTCCTGCTCACGAGCTGGATCGCCGACCAGGCCGGGCTGCCCTTCCACGTCGACGGCTTCTGGCCGGAGGCGGTGCTCGGCGCGCTCCTCGTCGGCGTCGTCACCTGGATCCTCGGCGCCGTCCTCGACCGCGACTGAGCCGGCCGCCGACCAGATCCCGGGAATTGGCTGCTGACCGACGCGGGTCACCGGGCTAGCGTCGCCGGGTGACCACCCTGACCCGCGACGACGGCTACCTGCTCAGCACCGACCCCGACCGGATCGACCTGGGCCTGGTGCACCGCTGGCTCTCGACGGACGCGTACTGGGCGCTCGGGCGGGACCGGGAGACGGTGGCGCGCGCGTTCGCCGGGTCGGTGCCGTTCGGCGTCTACCGGCCCGGCGACGGGCGGCAGGTCGCGGTCGCCCGGGCGGTCACCGACGGGGCCACCTTCGCCTGGCTCTGCGACGTCTACGTCGACCCGGGCGAGCGGGGCCGGGGGCTGGGCACCTGGCTGGCCGTCGCCGTCCGCGACCACCTCGCCCGGCTGGGCGTACGCCGGATCCTGCTGGCCACGAACGACGCCCACGAGGTCTACGCGAAGGTCGGCTTCGCCCCGGTGACCGATCCGCGCCACTGGATGCAGCTCGACCAGCGGGACCAACCGGTGAGCCCGATCACCGGCAAGGATCAGGGCGGCCAGTCGGCCCTTACGGTAGAGGCGTGACGCCACTCCGCCTCGGCTACCTCTACGGCTTCGGCGCGTACCTGCTCTGGGGCTTCTTCCCGCTCTACCTGAAGCTGCTGCGCCCGGCCGGGCCGGCGGAGATCCTGGCCCACCGGATCGTCTGGTCGGTGCTGTTCGTCGCCCTGCTGCTGGCCGCGATGCGCAACATCGGATTCCTGCGGGCGCTGCTGCGCCGGCCCCGCGCGCTGGCCGGCATCGGCGCGGCCGCCGCGCTCATCGCGGTCAACTGGGGCACCTACATCTACGGCGTCAACTCCGACCGGGTGGTGGAGACCGCCCTCGGCTACTTCATCAACCCGCTGGTGGTGGTGCTGCTGGGCGTCACGGTGCTGCGCGAGCGGCTGCGCCCCGCGCAGTGGGCGGCGCTGGGCGTCGGCGGGCTGGCGGTGGCCGTGCTGACCGTCGACTACGGTCGGCTGCCCTATCTGGCGCTGGTGCTGGCGTTCAGCTTCGCCGGGTACGGCCTGGTCAAGAAGCGGCTCGGGCTGCCCGCCGCGGAGGGGCTCTTCGTCGAGTCGGCGGTGCTGGCGCTGCCCGCGCTGGCCTACCTGGGTTGGCTCACCGCCGGCGGCGACGCCACCTTCGGGCACGTCTCGGTCGGACACACCGCGCTGCTGGTGGCGGCCGGGGCGGCCACGGCGATCCCGCTGCTGCTCTTCGCCGGGGCGGCGAACCGGCTGCCGCTCAGCAGTCTCGGCATGCTCCAGTACCTCGCCCCGATCCTCCAGCTCGGCTGCGGCGTGCTGATCTTCCACGAGCCGATGCCGCCGGCCCGGCTGGCCGGCTTCGCCCTGGTCTGGGTCGCGCTGATCGTCTTCACCGTCGACGCCCTCCACAACTCCCGCCGCCCCCACCCCCGCCCCACCCCCGCCACCCCCCACGCCCCCGCCCCCGCCACGACCCCCTGACCTCGCCGCCGATCTTGCACTTTCGGCCCCCGGATCGTTCGGGTTTGCCCCTTGTGTCGGGGCCGAAAGTGCAAGATCGCGAGAGCGAGGGGCGGGTCAGCGGACGTCGTAGGCCAGGACGGGGGTGCCGTCGGCGCGGTGCAGGGTGAGGCGCACCAGCTCGGCGTCGCTGAACCGGGTCGCGCCGGTGATCCGCAGGTCGTCCCCGGGGGCGGCGAGCCAGGAGGCGACCTGCTCCGTCGCGCCGTCCGGCCCGTGGGCCACCAGCCGGAAGGCGTACGCCTTGGCGTAGCCCGCCCTGGCGTCGTACCCGCAGCGCATGGTCACCTCGGTGCCCCAGTCGGTGCCGGTCAGGGCGATCTCGGCGTGCACCGGCACGGCGCCGGCCACCGGCTCCATGGCGACCATCCGCACGTCGCCGCCCGGGCTGGGCGCCTCGCGGGGCAGCAGCGCGG
>NZ_JBSGDY010000263.1:0-5655 GCF_053602615.1 Micromonospora sp. NPDC004336 | reverse complement strand
GGTGGGTGGGGAGTTGGGTCGGCGTGGGTTGCCGGGGATGGTGCCGGAGTTGGCGGTGGCGGCGTTGCAGGGGGTGTTGGAGGCTGGTGAGTCTCATGTGGTGGTGGCGGATGTGCGGTGGGATCGGTTCGTGTCGTCGTTCACGGCGTTGCGGCCGTCCCGCCTGTTCACCGAGATCCCCGAGGCGCAGCCCGGGCAGCGCGAGGACGCCCCGACCGGCGAGGAGCGGGGCGCGGCGACGGCGCTGCGCGAGCGGCTGGCCGCCGCCCCCGGGCCGGAGCGTGACCGCATCCTGCTCGACCTGGTCCGCGGCACCGCCGCGGCGGTGCTCGGCCACGCCACGCCGAGCGGGATCAGGCCCAGCCGTGGCTTCCTCGAACTGGGCTTCGACTCGCTCACGGCGGTCGAGCTGCGCAACCGGCTGACCGCCGAGACGGGCATCGGGCTACCCGCCACCCTCGTCTTCGACCATCCCACGCCGCAGGCGCTCGCCGGGCACCTGCGGGCCGAGCTGGCGCCCGAGCAGCCGGCGTTGCCGATCGTGGCGGAGATCGAGCGCCTCGACCAGCTCCTCGGCGGCCTGCCCGGCGACCAGGTCGACGACGCGGTCATCGGGCGGCTGGAGGACCTGGTCGCCAGGTGGCGGGGACGACCCGCCGTCGCGCCGGCGCCCGCCGCCGCGCAGGAGTTGGAGTCGGCGAGCCGGGAGGAGTTGTTCGACATCATCCAGCGCGAGTTCGGCAAGTCCTGACCGGACTCCGCAGGCCCTGACCGGACGCGAGGAGCCCGAGGGCACGGGAAGCCGCGAGGGGAGCGACGTCGGCCAGGCCCGGCCGCCTAGGGGTCCGCGCGGCCCGTCTAGGGGTGTGCCCGCGCGGGCCCGGCTCCGTAGGGTCGGAGCCCGTCAGGCCGTCTCGCCGTGCCCACCGGCAGCGAGCGGAGCGGATGTGGGTGCGTGCGGTACCCCGGATGGACGGGAGGTCCGCATGGCCGGATCCGGCCTGCCCCAGTTGCTCGCCATCAGCGACCTGCACGTGGTCCACGCCGAGAACAAGGCCATCGTCGAGCGGCTGCGGCCGGAGACGGACGGCGACTGGCTCATCGTCGCCGGGGACGTCGGCGAGTTCGTCGCCGACATCGAGTGGGCGCTGGGACTGCTCAGCCGCCGCTTCGCCAAGGTGGTCTGGGCTCCCGGCAACCACGAGCTGTGGACGCCCCGCGAGGACCCGGTGCAGCTGCGCGGGGACGCGCGCTACCAGCACCTCGTGCGGCTCTGCCGACGTCTCGGGGTGGTCACCCCGGAGGACCCGTACCCCGTCTGGGACCCGCGGGGCGACGACCCGGTCCTCATCGCGCCGCTGTTCCTGCTCTACGACTACACCTTCCGGCCGGCCGGGACGTACACGAAGGAGCAGGCCCTGGCGCGGGCCCACGAGGTGGGCGTGGTCTGCACCGACGAGATCCTGCTGCACCCCGACCCGTACCCGTCGAGGGACGCCTGGTGCCGGGCGCGGCTGGCCCTGACCGAGCGCCGGCTCACGGCCGACCGCGGCGGCCTGCCCACCGTCCTGGTCAACCACTTCCCGCTCGTCCGCGAGCCCACCCGGATCCTCCGGTACCCGGAGTTCGCGCAGTGGTGCGGCACCGAGGCCACCGCCGACTGGCACACCCGCTTCGACGCCCGCGTCGCCGTCTACGGCCACCTGCACATCCCGCGCACCACCTGGTACGACGGCGTGCGGTTCGAGGAGGTCTCGGTGGGCTACCCGCGGGAGTGGCGGCGCCGGTCCACGCCCCCGGGGCGGCTGCGCCGCATCCTGCCGGCAGCCGTCGCCCACCCCGCCTGACCGGCCCGCACGGCGTGCGTCGACGGTCTCCCGCCGGCGCGTCGCGGGGCCCTTCCGGGCCCGCCGATGAGGGGTCCTCTAGGGGTTGGGGACGCCATTGGCCCTCAGTACCGTCCACTCACGGTGGCGGGCATGTGCCGGCGAGGGCTCCGGCGTGACGGGCGCCTGAGCAGGCACGCAACGGACTCGGAAACAGGATCGGGCGCACGGCCGGACGGTCACGTCCCCGCCCGCCCGGGCACGGAACCGGGCCGTCGGCGGTGGCGTGGTCAGCGAATCGGCAGATTCCGATCGATAGCAAGCTCTGGGCGGGTGGGTCATGGCGGACGAAGACAAGCTCCTCGAACACCTCAAGTGGGTGACCTCCGAGCTCCGCCTGGCGCGCCGGCGCCTGAGCGAGCTGGAGGACGGGGACGCCGAGCCGATCGCGATCGTCGGGATGGCCTGCCGCTTCCCGGGCGGGGTCGCCTCCCCGGAGGACCTCTGGGACCTCGTCGCGGGCGGCGTCGACGCCACCGGCACGTTCCCCGAGGACCGGGGCTGGGACCTGGAGCGGCTCTACGACCCGGACCCGGACCACCCCGGCACCACCTACAGCAACCGGGGCGGCTTCCTGCGCGACGCCGGCCTGTTCGACCCCACCCTGTTCGGCATCTCGCCGCGCGAGGCGCTGGCCATGGACCCGCAGCAGCGGCTCCTGCTGGAGGTCACCTGGGAGGCCTTCGAGCGGGCCGGCATCGACGCCGCCTCGGTGCGGGGCAGCCGTACCGGGGTGTTCGTCGGCACGGCGGGGCAGGACTACACCTCCGTGCTGCGCCAGCTGCCCGAGGGCGCGGAGGGCTACGTCCTCACCGGCACCGCCGCGAGCGTCATGTCCGGCCGGCTGGCGTACTCCTTCGGGTTGGAGGGGCCCGCCGTCACCATCGACACCGCCTGCTCCTCGTCGCTGGTCGCGCTGCACCTCGCCGGCCAGGCCCTGCGCGACGGCGAGTGCTCCCTCGCGGTCGCCGGCGGCGTGACCGTGCTCGCCACGCCCGGCGCCTTCGTCGAGTTCTCCCGCCAGCGCGGGCTGGCCTCCGACGGCCGGTGCAAGGCGTTCTCGGCGGACGCCGACGGGACCGGCTGGTCCGAGGGCGTCGCCATGCTGCTGGTCGAGAAGCTCTCCGATGCCCGGCGCAACGGGCACCCCGTCCTCGCCGTGATCCGGGGCAGCGCCGTGAACTCCGACGGCGCCAGCAGCGGCCTGACCGCCCCCAACGGCCCGTCGCAGCAGCGGGTCATCCGGCAGGCGCTGGAGAACGCCCGGCTCGCGCCGTCCGACGTGGACGTCGTCGAGGCGCACGGCACGGGCACCCGCCTCGGCGACCCGATCGAGGCGCAGGCGCTGCTCGCCACGTACGGTAGGGGGCGGCCCGCCGACCGGCCGCTGTGGCTGGGCTCGCTGAAGTCGAACATCGGCCACCCGCAGGCCGCCGCCGGCGCCGGCGGCGTCATCAAGATGGTGATGGCGATGCTGCACGGCGTGCTGCCGCCGACCCTGCACGTCGGGAAGCCGTCCCCGCACGTCGACTGGTCTGCGGGCGCGGTGTCGCTGCTGGACCGCGCGCGCCCCTGGCCGGGCGACGACCACGTCCGGCGGGCCGCCGTCTCCTCCTTCGGCATGAGCGGCACGAACGCCCACCTGATCCTGGAGCAGGCCCCGGGCCACGGGCCGGCGGACGACGAGCCCGCCGCGACCCGCCGACCCGCCGTCGTGCCGGTGCTGCTGTCTGCCGCCCAGCCGGCCGCGCTCGCCGCGCAGGCCGACCGGTGGGCCCGCCGGCTTGGCGACGACGCCGCGCCGCGCCCGGTCGACGTGGGCTGGTCGTCGGCGACGTCCCGGTCGACGCTCGACCAGCGGGCCGTGCTGCTCGCCGAGGACCGCGCCGGCCTGCTCGCGGGCCTGGCCGCCCTGGCGGCCGGCGAGCCGTCGGGCACGGTGGTCGCCGGCCGGGCCGGGGACCGCGGCCAGCTCGCGGTGCTCTTCTCCGGCCAGGGCGCGCAGCGCGCCGGCATGGGCAAGGAGCTGTACGCCGAGTTCCCCGTCTTCGCCGCCGCGCTCGACGAGGCGTGCCGGCACCTGGACCGGGTGCTGCCGCAGCCGCTGCGGGAGGTGCTGTTCGCCGAGCCGGGCACCCCGGAGGCGGAGCTGCTGGACCAGACCGTCTTCACCCAGGCCGGGCTGTTCGCCGTCGAGGTGGCGCTGTTCCGCCTCGTCGAGTCGTTCGGCGTCGCCCCCGACCTCGTCGGCGGCCACTCGATCGGCGAGATCGCCGCCGCGCACGTGGCCGGCGTGCTGTCCCTGGAGGACGCCTGCCTGCTGGTGGCCGCCCGGGGCCGGCTGATGCAGAGCCTGCCCGCCGGCGGCGGGATGTTGGCCGTGGCCGCCGACGAGGCTGCGGTGGCGGAGTCTCTCGCCGGCCTGACCGACCGGCTCGGCATCGCCGCGGTGAACGGGCCGGCCTCCGTGGTCGTGTCCGGCGCCGTCGACGCCCTCGACGAGGTGGAACGCGCCTGGCGGGACCGGGGCGTACGGGTCCGTCGGCTGACCGTGAGCCACGCGTTCCACAGCCCGCTGATGGAGCCGGTGCTGGAGCGGTTCCGGGGCATCGTCGCGCGGCTGGCCTTCGCCGCGCCCGCCCTGCCGATCGTGTCGAACGTGACCGGCGCGCTCGCCGACGGCGACGAGATCCGCACGCCGGAGTACTGGGTGCGGCATGTCCGCGAGGCCGTCCGCTTCGCCGACGGGCTCGCCGCCCTGCGGGCCGCCGGCGTGGACACGTTCCTGGAGGTCGGGCCGCAGAGCGTGCTGACCGCGATGGCGGCCGACGTCCTGCCCGGCGACGACGTGCTGGCCGTCGCCGCCCAGCGCGGGGACCGGCCGGAGGCGCAGGCGCTGCTGACCGCCCTCGCCGAGCTGCACGTGCACGGCGTTCCCGTTACCTGGCAGTCGTGGTTCGCCGACACCGGCGCGCGCCGCGTCGACCTGCCCACGTACGCCTTCCAGCGGGAGCGGTTCTGGCCCGAGGTGGTGCCGTGGCGCGTCGGCGACGTGTCGGGCGCGGGCCTGGGCGTGGCGGGGCATCCGCTGCTCGGCGCGGCGGTGCGCCTCGCCGGCGACGACGAGGTGGTGCTGACCGGCCGGCTGTCGGCGGCGACGCACCCGTGGCTGACGGACCACGTCGTCTCCGGCGCCGTGGTGGTGCCGGGCACCGCGCTGGTGGAGCTGGCCGTCCGCGCCGGCGACGAGGTGGGCGCGCCCCGGGTGGGCGAGCTGACCGTGGCCGCGCCGCTGGTGCTGCCGGCGTCCGGCGCGGTACGGGTGCAGGTGCGCGTGGGCGCGGCCGACGACGCCGGCGCCAGGTCGGTCGCCGTCCACTCCCAGCCCGAGGAGGACGCCGACGCCGAGTGGGTACGGCACGCCGACGGCGTGCTGGAGCCGAGTTCGGCCGACGAGCCGGGCGTCGGGGCGTGGCCGCCGGCGCACGCGTCCGAGGTGGACCTGGCCGGTTGGTATCCGGGGCTGGCCGAGCACGGCCTGTCGTACGGGCCGGTGTTCCGGGGCGTACGGCGGGTCTGGTCGACCGACGGCGAGGTGTACGCCGAGGTGGCGCTGCCCGACGAGGCGGCGGGGGAGGCCGGCGCGTTCGGCGTGCACCCGGCGCTGCTGGACGCCGCGCTGCACCCGGTGGCGCTGCTGCTCGCCGGGGAGCCGTCGGGCGGGCCGCGGGTGCGGTGCGCGTTCGAGGGCGTGCAGGTGCACGCCTCG
>NZ_JBSGDY010000262.1:0-5677 GCF_053602615.1 Micromonospora sp. NPDC004336 | reverse complement strand
GCCACCCGCCTGGGCGCCCGCGGCGCCGGCGACGCGGGCGCCCAGGCGGGTGGCGTGCGCCAGCCGGGCGGGCACCCGGTCGACGGCGACGACCCGGGCGCCGGAGAGGGCGGCGAGCCGGGTGGCGAGCAACCCGATGACGCCCTGCCCGAAGACCCCGACCCAGTCGCCGAGGTGCAGGTCGCCGGCGAGCACCGCGGTGAGGGCGATCGCCCCGGGGCGGGCGAATACCGCCGCGAGCGGATCGAGCCCGGCGGGCAGCGGGTGCACCGCCTCGGCGGCCACGACGGCCTCGGCGCGGTGCCCCCAGATGCCCCAGACGACCTGCCCGGCCCGCCGGTCGGCCACGTCGGGCGCGGCCTCGACGACCTCGCCGACCTCCTCGTAGCCGAAGCCCACCAGCGGGTACGGCACGGTGCTCTGCCGGGGCACGAACATCCGGCTGACGTCGTCCCAGTCCTTGCTCAGCCGGGGGTTGCTGCCCCGGTAGAGGGTGAGCTCGGTGCCGGCCGAGATGCCGGAGTAGCAGGTGCGGACGCGGACCTGACCGGGGCCGAGCGGATCCGGGGGGCAGGGCTCGAGGCTGATCCGTCGGGGCCCGGCGAGTGAGACAACCCAGTTGACCATGAGTCACATCCCGGTAGCACTGGGTTCCATCGTAGGCAAAAAATCGGCATATGTCTTGTAATTGATCAATCGAAGGCGTTGAATCCCTTGTATACCCTTCGAGAGGAGTGCCATCGATGTCAGCACCTCCGATGCGGATACTCGCCGCCACCCTGATCATGGCAGTCACCGGGGCCGGCCTGCTGGCCTGCGGCGGCGAGGAGTCCGACAGCGACAGCCGGAAGATCACCGTGTGGAGCCTGGAGGACGTGGCCGACCGGGTCACCGCCACCAAGGCGATCGTCGCGGACTTCACCGCGAAGACCGGCATCGCGGTCGACCTGGTCACCGTCAACGAGGACCAGTTCCCCTCGCTGATCGCCTCCAGCGCCGCCGCGGGCGAGCTGCCCGACGTGGTGGGATCGGTGTCGCTGGCCGCGGTGCGCACCCTCGCCGGCAACGAACTGCTGCACCCCTCGGCGAACGGGGAGGTCGTCGAGGCGCTCGGCCGGCAGACCTTCTCGCCGCGCGCCCTGGAGCTGACGGCGGAGGACGGCCGGCAGCTCGCCGTGCCCAGCGACGGCTGGGGCCAGCTCCTCGTCTACCGCAAGGACCTCTTCGACGCGGCCGGGCTGCCCGCCCCCGACACGTACGAGAAGATCGCCGCCGCCGCGGCGAAGCTGAACACCGGCGGGGTCGCCGGCATCACCGCCGCCACCGCCCCCGGCGACGTGTTCACCCAGCAGACCTTCGAGCACCTGGCGCTGGCCAACAACTGCCAGCTCGCCGACGACTCCGGGGCCGTGCGGCTAGACTCCCCCGAGTGCGTCGAGGCGTTCCGGTTCTACGGCGACCTGATGCGCACCAGCTCGGTGAAGGGCGCGCAGGACGTGGACACCACCCGGGCCACCTACTTCGCCGGCAAGGCGGCCATGCTGATCTGGTCGCCGTTCATCCTCGACGAGCTGGCCGGGCTGCGCGACGACGCCAGGCCGACCTGCCCGCAGTGCCAGGCCGACCCCGGGTTCCTCGCCAGGAACAGCGGCTTCGTCACCGCGATCAAGGGCCCGAACGGCGCCGTCCCCGCGCAGTACGGCGAGATCAGCTCGTGGGCCGTGCTCGACGGCGCCGCCGCCGACCCGGCGAAGTCCTTCGTGGAGCACCTGCTCGACGAGGCGTACCCGCGCTGGTTCGGCATGTCGCCCGAGGGGCGTTTCCCCGTCCGCAAGGGCACCCCGGCCGAGCCGGAGAAGTTCCTCACCGCCTGGAACGCCAGCCAGGCCGGGGTGGACGCCAAGAAGCCGCTGGCCGAGGTCTACGGCGACGAGGTGCTCGCCGGCCTGCGGCGCAGCCCCGACACGTTCCAGCGCTGGGGCCTCACCCAGGGCCAGGGCAAGCTGGTCGGCGCGATCCTCGGCGAGCTGCCCGTGCCGAAGGCCCTGAACGACGTGGTCGCCGGCAAGACCGACGCCGCCGCGGCCGCCGGCCGGGCGAAGAAGGACGTGGAGGCGATCAAGGCGGGCGTCAATTGACCACCGCCGCACCGGGCACCGGCCGCTCCCCCACCCGGGAGCGGCCGGCCCCGGCCCCCCGTCGCCGCCCGCTGACCCTGCGCCGCCGCGAGGCCCGCGCCGGGCTCGCGCTGGTCGCCCCGACCCTGCTCGTCGTGGTCGCGGTCATCGGCATCCCCATCGTCTGGACCGTGGTGCTGGCCTTCCAGCGCGTACGCCTGGCCACGCTGCGGCGCACCGGGCTGTTCGGCGAGTTCACGACGGACAACCTCGAGCGCGTCCTGAACACGCCGGGCTTCGCCGACACGCTGTGGACCACCCTGATCTACGCCGTGGCGAGCACCACCGGGTCGATCCTGCTCGGCCTGGTGGCGGCGCTGGTCGTACGCCGGCCGTTCCGGGGCCGCACCCTGGTGCGCGCGTCGATGCTGCTGCCGTACGTGGCGCCGGTCGTCGCGGTCACCTTCGTCTGGCAGGTGATGCTCGACCCGCAGCTCGGCATCGTCAACGACTGGGGCCGGCGGTTCCTGGGCTGGGACACCCCGGTGCCGTTCCTGTCCCAGGAGTCGACGGCCCTGGCCACCGTCGTCGCGTTCGAGGCGTGGCGCTACTTCCCGTTCGCGTTCCTGTTCCTGCTCGCCCGGCTCCAGGCGGTCCCCGGCGAGCTGGAGGAGGCCGCCCGGGTCGACGGCGCCACCCCCACCCAGCGGTTCCGGCACATCCTGCTGCCGCAGCTGCTGCCGGTGATCGGCCTGCTGGGCGTGCTGCGCTTCATCATGACGTTCAACAAGTTCGACGACGTCTACCTGCTCACCGGCGGGGCCGCCGGCACCGAGGTGGTCAGCGTCCGGGTCTACGAGTTCCTGACCGCTCGGACGGACATCGGCGCCGCGGCGGCACAGGCGGTCGTGCTCGCCGTGGTGCTGATCGTGTTCGTGCTGGTGTACCTGCGCTTCTTCGGTGGACGGAGGGACGGCTGATGGACCGGGACCGGATCGAGACGGTGGGCCTGCGCTGGCTGCGCCGGCTGGTGATCGCCACGTTCCTGCTGGTCACCGTCTTCCCCTTCTACTACATGCTGGTGCTCTCGGTGCGACCCATCGAGCGGCTGCTGCTCGACCCCGGCTCGCTGGTGGTCGGCCTGGGCGAGCTGACCTTCGACACGTACGCCGAGGTGGTCAAGGCCGCCGACGACGGCGGCCAGGGATTCCTCACCTTCATGCGCAACAGCGGCCTGGTCGCCGTCGCGGCGACCCTGCTGACGCTGCTCGTGGCGATCCCCGGCGCGTACGCGGTCGCCCGGCTGCGGTTCTTCGGCCGGCGGCAGGTCGACTTCCTCTTCCTGGCGGTCTACCTCTTCCCGTCGATCGTCATCGCCATCCCGCTCTTCGTGCTCTTCACCCGGGCCGGGCTGCGCGGCTCGCTGCTGGGCCTGGTGCTGGTCTACATCTCGCAGACCCTGCCGGTCTCCGTCTACATGCTGCGCAACTACTTCGAGACCATCCCCGTCAGCCTGGAGGAGTCGGCGGCGATCGACGGCGCCGGGCGGCTCGGCATCATCCGCCGGGTCAGCCTCCCCCTCGCCGCCCCGTCGATCATGGCCGTCGCCCTGTACGACTTCATGATCGCCTGGAACGAGTTCCTCTTCGCCCTGCTCTTCCTGGTCGACAAGCCCGACCGGTGGACGGTGTCGCTCGGCCTGGCGCAGCTCGCGGACGGGGTCGAGGTGCCGAAGACGGTGCTGATGGCGGGCTCGGTGATCCTGACCCTGCCCATCGTGATCCTCTTCTTCGCCAGCGAACGGCTGCTCACGGAGGGGCTCACCAGCGGCGCCGAGAAGGGGTGAGGCGGAGCGGGGGTGAGGCGGGGCGGGGTTGCCGCGCGACGCCCGCTGGCCAACGATGTCCCGGTGGAAGCCTCCCCCGCCACCGGAACCCGCCCCGGCGACGCGCCCACGGCCGCCCCGCCCGGCGCCGACCAGCCGGGTCCGCACCCGACCGGCGCCGACCAGCCGGGTGCGGACCCGACCGGCGTGGACCCGGCCGGGGCCGATCCGACCGGGGCCGACCCGACGGACGTCGACCCCGCCGACCGGAGTGCCGGCCGGCGGGTGGCCCGGCTGGTCACGGAGGTCCTCGCGCCCAGCGTGCTGGTCACCGTGCTGCCGTTGCTGGTCGCCGCCGAGGCCACCGGCAGCCTCGGCGGCGTGCTGCGCTGGGGCGGCGCCGCCCTGGTCTTCTGCGCGGTCGTCCCGGTCGGCGTGGTGGTCTACGGCGTACGCCGAGGCTGGCTGACCGACCGGCACATCGGCGACCACACGCAGCGGCTGCGCCCACTGGCCCTCGGGCTGGCCTCCGTGGCGGTCGGCGTCGCGCTGCTCGCCGCCCTCGACGCGCCCCGGCCGCTGGTCGCGCTGATGGCCACGACCCTCGTCAACGGGGCTGCCTGCGCCGCGGTCAACCACTGGTGGAAGCTCAGCGTGCACGCCGCCACCGCCGCCGGCTCGGTGAGCGTCCTGGTGCTGGTCTTCGGGCCCGCGCTGCACGCGCTCTGGCCGCTGGTCGCCGCCGTGGCCTGGTCGCGGGTGCGCCTGCGCGACCACACGGTGGCCCAGGTGGCCGCCGGGGCGGCCGTCGGCGCCCCGCTCACCGCCGCCGTCTTCCTCGCGCTGACCTGACCACCGCCGCACGGCCGGGCGGGCGCGCCCGGGCGGCGGACCGTCGCCCGGCTCCGGTCGACCGGCACCGCCCGCGCCCGGCCGCGACGTCGGCACGCCCGCCGCCGGAGGGCCGGCGGGGGTCCGGCTACGGTGACGGCATGGGAAAGCCGACCCGTTGGGTGACCGAGACCGGTCCGGAGCACTCGCAGTGGTACATCGACCGGTTCCGCCGGCTGGCCGCCGAGGGGGCGGACCTGGCCGGCGAGGCCCGCCTGCTGGACGCCCTGGTCCCGCCGGGCTCCCGGATCCTCGACGCGGGCAGCGGCACCGGCCGGGTGGGCGCGGCGCTGGCCGCGCGCGGGCACACGGTCGTCGGCGTGGACGCCGACCCGGCGCTGGTCGACGCCGCCCGCGCCGACCACCCGGGCCCGCGCTGGCTGGTCGCCGACCTGGCGGAGCTGGACCTGGCGGCGGCCGGCGAACCGGAGCCCTTCGACGCCGCCGTGATCGCCGGCAACGTGCTGGCCTTCGTCGCGCCCGGCACCGAGCGGGACGTGCTCCGCCGGGTCGCCGCCCACCTGCGCCCGGACGGCGTGATGGCGGTGGGCTTCGGCACCGACCGCGGCTATCCGCTCACCGGGTTCGACGCCGACGCGGTCGCCGCCGGGCTGCGGCTGGAGCATCGCTTCGCCACGTGGGACCTGCGTCCCTGGCACGACGACGCCGACTTCGCCGTCACCGTGCTGCGCCGCCCCGCCGGCTGAGCCGCCCCTCGCCTGACCCCCGCCGTCGTGCACCGCACGGCGCCGCCGTGCACCGACCGGCGCCGCCGTGCGCCGGGCACGCCGACGCGGGCGGCGTCGCGCCGACGCGGGCGGCTACGAGCTGCTGGCGAAGTCCG
>NZ_JBSGDY010000261.1:0-5703 GCF_053602615.1 Micromonospora sp. NPDC004336 | reverse complement strand
CGGCCCCGCGCGGGGAACGCCCCGACCCGACGACCCGGGCCGACGCGTGCCGGTGACCGCGTGGCCGTCGACGGCCGGTGCCACCGGGTTGCCGGTCAGGGGCCGCCGGAGGCGTCCAGGTCGGCGAGCCGGTCGTGCAGGGGCTTGAACAGCGCCCGCGGGGCGGCGATCACCAGGTCCGGGCCGGCCGGCAGCCCGCCCAGCCCGGCCACCAGCAGGCCCGCCTCGCTGGCCACCAGGGCCCCCGCGGCCTGGTCCCAGGCGGCCAGCCCCTTCTCGTAGTAGGCGTCCACCCGCCCCTCCGCCGCCAGGCAGAGGTCCAGCGCGGCGGCCCCCAGCCGGCGGATGTCGCGGACGTGCGGGATCAGCTCGGCGACCACCCGGGCCTGGTGTGCCCGGCGCGCCGGGTCGTAGCCGAACCCCGTGGCGACGAGCGCCTGGCCGAGGTCGGTCTCGGTGGAGCAGCGCAGCCGCCGGCCGTCGCGCCACGCGCCACCGCCCGCCGTGGCGGTCCACTCCTCGCCGGTGTTGACGTTGCGCACCACCCCGGCGACCACCTCGCCGCCCACCTCGGCGGCGAGCGAGACCGCGCAGTGCGGGATCCCGTACAGGTAGTTGACCGTGCCGTCGATCGGGTCGACGATCCACCGCACCCCGCCCCGGCCGACCGGGCCGGCCTCCCCCACGCCGTACTCCTCGCCGAGCACGGCGTCGCTCGGGCGCAGCCGGCGCAGGGCGTCGACCACCTGCCGCTCGACCGCCCGGTCGGCGGCGGTGACCACGTCGGTGACGGTGCTCTTGGTCGCGGCCACCGACACGCCCTCGACCCGCATCCGGTACGCCGTCGCCGCCGCGTCCCGGGCCACCTCGATCGCGATCTCCAGCAGCTCCGCAGGCCCCGAGCGGTCCATCGTTCGTCCCCTTCCCGCACGGCCGGGGTGTTCCGGGTCACGCGCGGGTACCATCCTTACAAAGTCCACATCTACGTCGAATCGGCGGTCCCCGCCGCCGGTCGGCCGTGCGGCGACGGTCGATCGCCGCAGACGGCGTTACAATTCACCCCTGCCCACGCTGCGACGGGCCGCCAACGACCGGCCGGCCCGGGACACGGGGGTCTCTCAACCATCGCCCGGCACGGTGCCCCGCTCTGCGCCGGACAACCCGGCCGTGCTCGCTCTTCGCCTCCGGAAGGTCATTCGTGACAGAACCCCGCCAGACCGGCGCCGACGTTCGCTCGCTCACCGACACCCTGATCGCCCACGCCCAGAGCGCCGGCGGCCAGCTCACGTCGGCCCAGCTCGCGCGCACCGTCGAGTCCGCCGAGGTGACTCCGGCCCAGGCCAAGAAGATCCTGCGGGCGCTCTCCGAGGCGGGAGTGACCGTGGTGGTGGACGGCTCGGCGAGCACTCGCCGGCGCGTCGCCGCCGCCCGCTCGGCCACTCCGGCGTCCCGGGCCACCACCGCCAAGACGACCAAGAAGGCCGCCGCGCCCGCCCCGAAGCAGGCGCCCGCCGCCGACGAGGGCGCCCCCGCGCCCGCCCCGCGCAAGGTCGCCGCCCGCAAGGTCGGCACCACCGCCGAGGTGGCCGCCAAGGCCGCGGCCCCCGCGAAGGCGACCAAGTCGACCCGGGCCACCAAGGCCACGGTCGCCGCGGCCGCCGGCGCCAAGCCGGCCAAGGCCGCCGGCAAGGCCAAGGGCGAGGGCGCCGAGGGCGACATCGACCCGGAGGAGCTTGCCGCCGAGATCGAGGACGTGGTGGTCGAGGAGCCGGCGGAGCTGACCCAGGCCGCCGAGACCGACGCCGCGAACTCGGCCAGCGACAACGACTTCGAGTGGGACGACGAGGAGTCCGAGGCGCTCAAGCAGGCGCGCCGCGACGCCGAGCTGACCGCCTCGGCCGACTCGGTCCGGGCCTACCTCAAGCAGATCGGCAAGGTCCCGCTGCTCAACGCCGAGCAGGAGGTGGAGCTGGCCAAGCGGATCGAGGCCGGCCTCTACGCCGCCGAGCGGCTGCGCGCCGCCGACGAGGGCGAGGAGAAGCTGACCCGCGACATGCAGCGGGACCTGCTCTGGATCTCCCGTGACGGCGAGCGCGCCAAGAACCACCTGCTGGAGGCCAACCTCCGGCTGGTCGTCTCGCTGGCCAAGCGCTACACCGGCCGCGGCATGGCCTTCCTCGACCTGATCCAGGAGGGCAACCTCGGCCTGATCCGCGCGGTCGAGAAGTTCGACTACACCAAGGGCTACAAGTTCTCCACCTACGCCACCTGGTGGATCCGGCAGGCGATCACCCGGGCGATGGCCGACCAGGCCCGCACCATCCGCATCCCGGTGCACATGGTCGAGGTCATCAACAAGCTCGGTCGCATCCAGCGCGAGCTGCTCCAGGATCTGGGCCGCGAGCCCACCCCGGAGGAGCTGGCCAAGGAGATGGACATCACACCGGAGAAGGTGCTGGAGATCCAGCAGTACGCCCGGGAGCCCATCTCGCTCGACCAGACGATCGGCGACGAGGGCGACAGCCAGCTCGGCGACTTCATCGAGGACTCGGAGGCCGTCGTCGCGGTCGACGCGGTGTCGTTCTCGCTGCTGCAGGACCAGCTCCAGCAGGTGCTGCAGACCCTGTCCGAGCGTGAGGCGGGTGTGGTACGCCTGCGCTTCGGCCTGACCGACGGCCAGCCGCGCACGCTGGACGAGATCGGCCAGGTCTACGGCGTGACCCGGGAGCGCATCCGGCAGATCGAGTCCAAGACGATGTCCAAGCTGCGTCATCCGTCGCGTTCGCAGGTGCTCCGGGATTACCTGGACTGACGCGAACCGTCAACCGAACGTGTCGTTTTGACCACCTGGCGTGCAACGTCGGATGGTGATCGTTCGGTTGCACGATTGTGATCGTTGACGTGGCACCCTGGATGCACTGCACACTGTCCCTGCCATGTGTGACCTCGGTCCCCCGCGGGCACACAGGGAAGGCAGCGCCGGGACAGGGTGTTGCACGATAGGTGAGCAACGACCGAAGAGATTGTTCATCGGTGACGACCAGAGGAGGAAGGCGATGACCCCGACCCTCACGCCGCCGCCCGAGACGGTGGCTCCCCCAGCCGCCGATGAACGGTGCGACCGCTGCAATGCTGCCGGCAAGCTCCGGATCACTCTGGCGGGTGGGAGCGAGCTGGTGTTCTGTGGGCACCACGCGAACAAGTACGCGGAGGATCTCGTGAAGATCACCGTGCGGTACGCGACGGACCCCGAGTTCAGCTGGCGTGGCGCCGATCTGATGGCGAACTGAATCCGCAAACCCACCACGACATAGCCGGCCGGAGGCCCCCACGGGGAGCCTCCGGCCGGCTTTTGCGTACCCCTCGGGGTGCCGGCCCCAGGGGACACCGTCGGGGCGTGACGGGCCTGGCCATGCCACGCACGCCGGCGGGCGGCGGGCGGCGGGCGGCGGGCGGCGCGGAACGCGCGGCCGCGTCACGAACCGCACGGACGCCCCGACGGGCACGGACCACGCGGAACGCGCGCCCCCGACGGGCACGGACCGGGCGGAGCGCGCGCCCGGGCCGATCACCCGGCCCCGCGCGGCGGGCGGCTCTGGCGGCGCGGGAGCGGGCGGGCGGAGGAGGGCCGAGCGTCGCGCGGTCCCGTCAGAGGGTCTGGACGGTGGCGATGCGCTCCTCGAGCTGCTCGATCGTGGCCTGGGCGCTCGGCGGGCCGCCGCAGAGGCGGCGCAACTCGGCGTGGATCTTGCCGTGCGGTTGCCCGGTGCGGTGGTGTCGCGCGGCCACGAGGGCGTTCAGCTGCCGCCGCAGGGCGACCCGACGCTGGGCGGCACTCATCGGTGCCGGCGGCGCCGACGGGGCCGCAGCGGCCGTCTCAGCGGGCCTGGCGGCCCGACGCCGCTGGGCCGCGAGCTGCTCCTGCTGGCGCTTGGTCAGCAGCAGTGCCACCTGGTCGGCGGTGAGCAGCCCGGGCAGGCCCAGGTACTCCTCCTCCTCGGGGGTGCCGGCCTGCGCGGCGGTGCCGAACGAGGCGCCGTCGAAGATCACCTGGTCCAGCTCGGCGGTCGCGGAGAGCGCGGCGAACCGCTTCTCCAGCTCCCCGCTGGCCTGGTCGTCGCGCTGGGCGCGTTCGAGCAGGTCGTCGTCGAAGCCCTCGCGGTCCTTCGGCTTGCCGAGCACGTGGTCCCGCTCGGCCTCCATCTCGCTGGCCAGGCCGAGCAGGTGCGGCACGCTGGGCAGGAAGACCGAGGCGGTCTCGCCCGGGCGGCGGGCACGGACGAATCGGCCGATCGCCTGCGCGAAGTAGAGCGGGGTGCTGGCGCTGGTCGCGTAGACGCCCACCGCCAGCCGGGGGATGTCGACGCCCTCGGAGACCATCCGGACCGCCACCAGCCAGCGCTGGTCGGACTCCGCGAACGTCGCGATCCGCGCGGAGGCGCCCACGTCGTCGGAGAGCACCACCGCCGCCCGCTCGCCGGTCACCTGCTCGATCAGCTTCGCGTACGAGCGGGCCGCCTGCTGGTCGCTGGCGATGACCAGCCCGCCGGCGTCGGCCATCCCCGCGTTGCGCAGCACGGTCAGCCTGGCGTCGGCGGCCCGCAGCACCTGCGGCATCCAGTCGCCGGCCGGGTCCAGGGCGGTACGCCACGCCTGCGCCACGAGATCCTGGGTCATCGGCTCGCCGAGCCGCGCCGCCAGCTCCTCCCCGGCGTTCGTGCGCCACCGGGTCTCCCCCGAGTACGCCAGGAAGAGCACCGGCCGCACGACGCCGTCGCGCAGCGCGTCCGAGTAGCCGTAGACCGAGTCGGCGCGGGAGCGGAGCAGGCCGTCGCCGCCCCGCTCGTACGTGACGAACGGGATCGGGTTGTCGTCGGAGCGGAACGGGGTGCCGGTGAGCATCAACCGGCGCTCCGCCCCCTCGAAGGCGGCCTTCACGCCGTCGCCCCACGAGCGGCTGTCCCCCGCGTGGTGGATCTCGTCGAGGATGACCAGGGTGCGCCGGGTCAGGGTGCGCCGCTTGTGCACCTGCGGCGCCATGCCCACCTGCGCGTACGTCACCACGGCGCCGTGGAAGTCGGCGGAGGAGTGCAGGTCGGCGTTGCGGAAGGCGGCGTCGAGCTGGATGCCGACCCGGGCCGCCGACTGCGCCCACTGGGTCTTCAGGTGCTCGGTCGGGGCCACCACGGTGACCGCCTCGACGGTGCCGTCGGCGAGCAGCTCGGCCGCGATCCGCAGGGCGAAGGTGGTCTTTCCGGCGCCGGGGGTGGCGACGGCCGTGAAGTCGGGGTCACGCCGGCGCAGGTACTCCACCAGTGCCTTGCGCTGCCACGCGCGCAGTGCCGGAAACGTCTCGATCGCCGGCAACCGGGCCGCCACGCGAAGCTCCTCTCCGACCGCCTGATGGCGGACCCCGGGCGAGGGCCACGGGTACCGCCGCCCATGAAAACGCCTCCGCGCCGATGGTGCCGCGAAGGCCGACTCAGCATAACCAGCGCGGCCCGCCCGACCCAGCCGACACAACGCTGCTCACACCCCGCGCCGGCCGACCTCCGCGATCTTGCACTTTCGGCCCCCGCTTCGCACCTTGCGCGGCTTATGCCGGGGCAGAAAGTGCAAGATCGCCGGCGGGGGGTGGGGGGCGCGGGCACGCCGGGACCAGCACCCCCGACGACGGCGCGGTCGGGCCCTTTCCGGTGCACA
>NZ_JBSGDY010000260.1:0-5828 GCF_053602615.1 Micromonospora sp. NPDC004336 | reverse complement strand
CGTCGTTCGGCATCTCCGGCACGAACGCGCACGTGATCATCGAGCAGCCGCCCGCCGAGGCGGTCGAGGGCGAGATCGTCACCCGGAACGTGCCGGCGGTGGTGCCGGTGCTGCTCTCCGCCCGCGACGCGGTCGGGCTGTCGGCGCAGGCGGGCCGGTGGGCGGCGTGGCTGGGCGGTGACGAGACGGTACGTCCGTTGGACGTGGCGTGGTCGTCGGTGGTGTCGCGGTCGGTGTTGGAGCATCGGGCGGTTGTGTCCGGCGCGACCCGGGCCGAGGTGCTGGCGGGTCTCGAGGCCCTGTCGGCGGGCGAGCCCTCGGGCGGCGTGGTCACGGGTCCGGGCGGGCAGCGGGGTCAGCTCGCGGTGCTCTTCTCGGGTCAGGGCGCGCAGCGCGCCGGGATGGGTCGGGAGTTGTCCGCCCTGTTCCCGGTGTTCGCGGCCGCGCTGGACGAGGTGTGCGCGCACCTGGACCCGCTGCTGCCGCGTCCGTTGCGGGAGGTGCTGTTCGCCGAGGCGGGCACGCCCGAGGCGGAGCTGCTGGACCAGACGGTGTTCACGCAGGCGGGCCTGTTCGCGGTCGAGGTGGCCCTGTTCCGCCTGGTGGAGTCGTTCGGTGTGGTGCCGGACCTCGTGGGCGGGCATTCGATCGGTGAGGTGACGGCCGCGCACGTGGCCGGGGTGTTGTCGCTGGCCGATGCCGCCGCGCTGGTGGCGGCGCGGGGTCGGTTGATGCAGGCGCTGCCGGCCGGCGGTGGGATGCTGGCCGTGGCGGCTTCGGAAGAGGCCGTGGTGGAGTCGATCGCCGCCCTGACCGACCGGGTCGGCATCGCGGCGGTCAACGGACCCACCGCAGTGGTGGTCTCCGGCGCCGTCGACGCGCTGGACGAGGTCGAGCGGGTCTGGCGCGACCGGGGCGCCCGCACCCGCCGCCTCACGGTCAGCCACGCGTTCCACAGCCCGCTGATGGAGCCGATGCTCGACGAGTTCCGCACGGTCCTTAACGGGCTGACGTTCGCCGCGCCGCTGCTGCCGGTCGTGTCGAACGTGACCGGCACGCTCGCCGACGCCGAGGAGATCCGCACCCCGGAGTACTGGGTGCGGCACGTCCGGGAGGCCGTCCGCTTCGCCGACGGGGTCACCGCCCTGAAGGCGGCCGGCGTGGACACGTTCCTGGAGGTCGGCCCGCAGAGCGTCCTGACCGCGATGACCGCCGACGTGCTGCCCGACGACGCCGCGCTGGCCGTGGCCGCCCAGCGCAGGGACCGCCCCGAGGCGCACGCGCTGCTGCACGCCCTCGCCGAGCTGCACGCGCACGGCGTGCCCGTGTCCTGGCGGCAGTGGTTCGCCGACACCGGCGCGCGGCGGGTGGACCTGCCCACGTACGCCTTCCACCGCGAGCGCTACTGGCTGCCGCCCGCCGGCCGGTCCGCCGACGTCTCGGGGGCGGGCCTCGGGGTGGCGCGGCACCCGCTGCTCGGCGCGACCGTGTCGGTGGCCGGCGAGGACATGGTGGTCCTGACCGGCCGGCTGTCCGTGACGACCCACCCGTGGCTCGCCGACCACGTCGTCTCCGGCGCCGTGGTCGTGCCGGGCACCGCGCTGGTGGACCTCGTCGTCCGGGCGGGCGACGAGGTCGGCGCGTCCCGCGTACGCGAGCTGACGGTGCTCGCCCCGCTCGTGCTGCCCGCCACCGGCGGCGGGGTACGGGTGCAGGTCCGGGTCGGTCCCGTCGACGGGACCGGCAGCCGCCCGGTGACCGTGCACTCCCAGCCCGAGGACGACCCGGAGCCGGGCTGGACCCGCCACGCCGACGGCCTCGTCGGCGCCCCGACCGGCGAGGAGCCCACCCTGGGCGCGTGGCCGCCGCCCGGCGCGGCCGAGGTGGACGTCACCGGCTGGTACCCGACGGTCGCCGAGCACGGCCTCGCCTACGGGCCCGCCTTCCGCGGGCTGCGCCGGGCGTGGACCGCGGCCGACACCGTGTTCGCCGAGGTCGCGCTCCCCGACGAGACGGCCGGCGAGCCGGCGGGCTTCGGCGTGCACCCGGCACTGCTGGACGCCGCCCTGCACCCCGTCGGACTGCTGCCCACCGACGTGACGGACGGCGGGGCGCGGGTGCCGTTCGCGTTCGAGGGCGTGCAGGTCCACGCCGTCGGGGCGCGGACGCTGCGGGTGCGCCTGACCGCGTCCGGCGCCTCCGTCCGGCTGGTCGCCGTCGACGAGACGGGCGCGCCCGTGGTGTCGGTGGACTCGCTGACGCTGCGCGAGCTGACCGGAGCCGTGGCGGCCCCGAGCGAGGCGCACCGCTCGCTGTTCGAGGTGTCCTGGCAGCCCGAGCAGGTCACGCCGGCCGACGACGGGTACGCCTGGGCCGTCCTCGGCGACCGCCCGCTCGACGGCGCCCCGCAGCTTCCCGCGTACGCCGACGTGGCGGCGCTGCTCACGGCCCTGACGGACGGGACGGCCGCCGCCCCGGCGGCGCTGCTGCTGCCCGTCGCCGCGCGGCCGGAGACGGACGTGCCCGACGCGGTGCGGTCGGCGACCGCGCACGCCCTCGACGTCGTGCAGGCGTGGCTGGCCGCCGACGCCCTCGCGGACTCGCGGCTGGTCGTGGTGACCCGCGGCGCGGTCGCCGCCGGCCCCGACGACCGCGTCACCGACGTGGCGGCGGCGGCGGTGTGGGGCCTGCTGCGCTCGGCGCAGTCGGAGCACCCCGGCCGCATCGTGCTGGCCGACCTGGCGCCGGGCGCCGACCTGGACGCCGACGCGCTGGCCCTGCTCGCCGGCGCCGCCGACGACCCGGGCCTCGGCGGGCAGCTCGCGGTGCGGGCCGGGACCGCGTACCTGCCCCGGCTCGTCCGGGCCGCCGGCGGCGCGCCGGCCCCGGCGCCCGTCGACCGGGGAACCGTCCTGGTCACCGGGGGCACCGGATCGCTGGGCGGCCTCGTCGCCGAGCACCTGGTCACCGCGTACGGCGTGCGGTCGCTGCTGCTGGTCTCCCGGCAGGGCCCGGCGGCCGCCGGCGCGGACGAGCTGGTGGAGCGGCTGACCGCGCTCGGCGCGACCGTCCGCGTCGTCGCGGCGGACGTCACCGACCGCGCCCAGGTCGGCGAGCTGGTCCGGGAGGTCACCGCCGAGGGCCGGCTGGCCGGCGTCGTCCACACCGCCGGCGTCCTGGACGACGGCGTGATCAGCGGGATCACCGTCGGCCGGCTGGCGGACGTGCTGGCGCCGAAGGTCACGGCGGGCTGGTGGCTGCACGAGGCGACCGCCGACCTCGACCTCGACCTGTTCGCCCTGTTCTCCTCCGTCGCCGGGGTGCTCGGCTCACCCGGCCAGGCCGCGTACGCCGCCGGCAACGCCTTCCTGGACGCCCTCGCCCAGGTGCGGGCGCAGCACGGGCTGCCGGCGGTCAGCCTCGCGTGGGGCATGTGGGACACCGACGGCATGGCCGCGTCCATCGACGACACCGACCGGGCCCGGGTCAGCCGCGCCGGGCTGGTCCCGATGACCGCTGCCGTCGGGCTCGGGCTGTGGGACGCCGCCCTGGCCCACGGCGGCGCGGCCCTGGTGCCGGCCGTCGTCGACCTGCCCGCCATGCGGGCCCAGGCCGCCGCCGGCCGGGTGCCGGCGATGCTGCGCGCCCTTGTCGGGCCGGCCGCGAAGCGTCGCCGCTCCGGCGGCGAGGGCTGGGCCGACCGGCTCGCCGGCCTCGACCCGCGGGAGGCGCGGACGCAGGTCGTCCTGCTTGTGCGCGGGCTGGTCGCGCAGGTCCTCGGGCACAGCGGCGCCGACCAGGTGCCGGCGGACCGGGCGTTCCGGGAGCTGGGCTTCGACTCGCTGACCGCCGTCGAGCTGCGCAACCGGATCAACGGCGCGACCGGGCTGCGGCTCACCTCGACGCTCGTCTTCGACTACCCGACCCCCGACGCCCTCTCCGACCACCTGTACGAGCAGCTCTCCGGCCAGGTCGCCGCGCAGCAGCGGGCCGTGCGCGCGACGACCGCGGACGAGCCCGTCGCCATCGTGGGCATGGCCTGCCGCTACCCGGGCGGCGTGACGAACCCGCAGCAGCTGTGGGACCTGGTCGCCGCCGGAGCCGACGGCATCGGCGAGTTCCCCACCGACCGGGGCTGGGACCTCGACCGGCTCTTCCACCCCGACCCCGACAACCCCGGCACGTCGTACACGCGGCACGGCGGCTTCCTGTCCGGTGCGGCCGAGTTCGACCCCGGCTTCTTCGGCATCTCGCCCCGCGAGGCCCTCGCGATGGACCCGCAGCAGCGGCTGCTGCTGGAGGCGTCGTGGGAGACGTTTGAGTCCGCCGGTCTCGACCCGTCGCGGCTGCGCGGCAGCCGCACCGGCGTCTTCGCCGGGCTCATGTACCACGACTACGCCTCCGGCGTGCAGGACCTGCCCGAGGGCGTGGGCGGCTACCTCGGCACCGGCACCTCCGGCAGCGTGCTGTCGGGCCGGGTGGCGTACACGTTCGGCCTGGAGGGGCCGGCGGTGACCGTGGACACGGCGTGTTCGTCGTCGCTGGTGGCGTTGCACCTGGCGGTGCAGGCGTTGCGCAGCGGCGAGTGCGATCTGGCGTTGGCCGGTGGCGTGACGGTGATGGCGACGCCGGGGACGTTCATCGAGTTCTCGCGGCAGCGGGGTCTGTCGGCCGACGGCCGGTGCCGGTCGTTCGCGGCGTCGGCCGACGGCACGGGCTGGTCCGAGGGCGTGGGCGTGCTGCTGGTGCAGCGGCTGTCGGACGCCCGTCGGGAGGGCCGGCGGATCCTGGCGGTGGTGCGCGGCAGCGCGGTCAACCAGGACGGCGCGTCGAACGGTTTGACGGCCCCGAACGGCCCGTCACAGCAGCGGGTGATCCGGCAGGCCCTCGCCAACGCCCGGCTGACCGCCGCCGACGTCGACGCCGTCGAGGCGCACGGCACCGGCACCACCCTCGGCGACCCGATCGAAGCCCAGGCGCTGCTGGCCACGTACGGGCAGGACCGGCAGGGCCGAGGACCGTTGTGGCTCGGCTCGATCAAGTCGAACATCGGCCACACCCAGGCCGCGGCTGGGGCGGCCGGCATCATCAAGATGATCATGGCGATGCGGCACGGCGTGCTGCCCCCGACGCTGCACGTCGACGCGCCGTCCCCGCACATCGACTGGAGCGCGGGAGCCGTCTCGCTGCTCACCGAGGCGCGCGACTGGCCCGCGGCGAACCGCCCCCGGCGTGCGGCCATCTCGTCCTTCGGCGTCAGCGGCACCAACGCCCACGTGATCATCGAGCAGCCGCCCGCCGAGCCGGAGCCCACCCGCGCCGCCGCACCCGCCGCCGGGCCGGTCCCGGTGCTGCTGTCGGCCCGGTCCGAGGCCGCCGTCGCGGCCCAGGCGGAGCGCTGGGCCCGCTGGATCGCCGGTGACGACGATCTGCGCCCGGTCGACGTCGGCTGGTCGTCGGTCGCCAGCCGGGCGGTGCTGGAACACCGCGCGGTGGTCGCCGCTACGGACCGGGACGAGCTGCTGGCCGGGCTGCGCGCCCTAGCCGCCGGCGAGCCGTCCGGCGCCGTCGCCGTCGGCGTCGGCAGCGCCCCCGCCCCGCTGGCCGTGCTCTTCTCCGGCCAGGGCGCGCAGCGCGCCGGCATGGGCCGGGAGCTGTACGCGCGGTTCCCGGCCTTCGCCGCAGCCCTGGACGAGGTGTGCGAGCAGCTCGATCCGCTGCTGCCGCGCCCGCTGCGGGAGGTGCTGTTCGCCGAGCCGGGCACCCCGGAGGCGGACCTGCTGGACCAGACCGTCTTCACCCAGGCCGGGCTGTTCGCCGTCGAGGCG
>NZ_JBSGDY010000259.1:0-5857 GCF_053602615.1 Micromonospora sp. NPDC004336 | reverse complement strand
GCGGGCGTTCCACGCGGCCGGATGGCGGCCGGTGGACCTGCAGCGGGTCACCGGATACAGCCGGGAGACGATCCGCCAGGCGCTACGACCGGAAGCCACCTCGACGCCGCGCTGCCGGGCCCAGCGGATCGCGGCCAGTTCCGGCGAGAAGTCGGCGAACGGGTAGAAGCCCATCTGCCCGTCGGTGCCGTGGCTGCCGACCAGGGCCAGCGGGGCCCGGGCGGCCGGGTCGGACAGGTGCGGCAGCCAGCGCTGGAAGTCGGCCGGCAGCTCGACGCAGACCACCTCGGCCCCGGCGGCGTCCAGCAGCGCCGGAACGACCGCCGCCAGCGCCGGGCTGTGGTGCCGCACCCCGATCAGGTACGGCCGGGCCGAACCGGCGAGCGCGTCGACCACGGCTCGCGGATCGGCCGTCGTCGGATCGACCGCCGGCGGGGCCGCACCGGGCAACGTGCTGGCAGGGGCCGTCATCGCAGGCTCTCCCGCAGGTCCCAGAGTCGCCGCCACATCGCCGAGCCGTCCTCGGCCCGGCGGCGGACCGGGCCGTCCCAGTAGCCGAGCAGGCGGGCGTGGTCGTTCTGGTCGTCCTTGCGGACCACGCCGAGCAGGTGCCCGGGCACCAGGTCGAGCGCGTCCCCGCCGGGCAGGTACGCGGCGGCCAGGCCGAGCGACACCGCCACCTGCACCGCCTCGGCGGTGGACATCACGGTGCCGGGCCGTTCCACGTCCCAGCCCTCGCCCGACCGGCCGGAGCGCAGGTCACGGAACACGGTGACCAGGGCGTCCAGCACCGCGTCGTCGACCGTGTACGCCGCGCCGGCGCGCTGCACGGCGGCGGTGGCCTGCCGGCGGACCAGGTCGGTCTCGGTCTCGACGTCCGCGATCGGGTGGATCGTCTCGAAGTTGAACCGGCGCTTGAGGGCCGACGACATCTCCGACACGCCCCGGTCGCGCAGGTTGGCGGTGGCGATCACGGTGAAGCCGGGCACGGCGCGGATCAGGCCGTCCTCGGTGCCCGACAGCTCCGGCACGTTCATCCGCCGATCGGACAGGATGGACACCAGCGCGTCCTGCACCTCGGGCAGGCAGCGGGTGACCTCCTCGATCCGGACCACCCGGCCGGTGCGCATCGCCGTCAGCACCGGCGAGTCGACCAGCGCCTGCGGGGTCGGGCCCTGGGCGAGCAGCAGGGCGTAGTTCCAGCCGTACCGGAACGCGTCCTCGGTGGTGCCGGCGGTGCCCTGCACGGTCAGGGCGCTGGTGCCGCAGACCGCGGCGGCCAGCAGCTCGGAGAGCATGGACTTGGCGGTACCGGGCTCGCCGACCAGCAGCAGGCCCCGCTCGCCGGCCAGGGTGACCACGCACCGCTCGACCAGGCTCCGCTCGCCGACGAACTTCGCCGGGATGGTCATGCTGGCCGGCAGCTCGGCGCCGTCGGGCCCGGTGCGCCGCCCGGCGGGCAGCTTCAACGCCTCGCCGTCGCTGCCCTGGACGAAGGTGACCACGGCGCGCGGGGTCAGCGCCCAGCCGGGCGGCCTGGCCCCGTCGTCGTACGCGGCCAGGAAGGCCAGCTCGTCGGCGTACCGCTGCTCGGCGGAGAGGACCTGGGCGGCGGTCTCGGGCGCCACGGTGGGGCGGACGTCTTCCGTCACGGTCACGGGGGTTCCTCGATCTCTCTGGTGCGAAGGGGTGTGGGGAACGGGGCCGGGGGCGCGGTGGCGCCCCACGGCCGTAACGCTCGTGGCGGCGCCAGCGCCGCCGGTCAGGGGTTCGGGGTCAGCGGCGGGCGCCACGGGTGGGCGGGCCGTGCAACCGGGGCCGGTCGCCGTCGCGCAGGCGTTGCCGGGCCCGCCGGTAGAGCTCGGCGACCGGCTCGAACGGCACGGTCACGCCGAGCCCGGCCGTGCCGTCGGGCGCGAGGTCGAACAGCGGCACCTTCCAGCCCTCGATCGGCGCCTGCCCGCCGCCGCGCTCCAGCCACGCGCCGGGCAGGAACAGCGACCGCCCGGCCCGGGACCGGCTGGCCTCGACCACCAGGTCGGTGCCGGCAAGCTCGGCGCGGGCCGCCTTGAGCCGGGCCGGCCGCCAGCCGGTCCACTTCGCCGTGTCGCGGTCGGTCGGGTCCGGCATGACCAGCAGCATCAGGTACACCGCCGCCGCGTCGGCGCTCAGGCCGTGTTCGTCGGCGACCTCGGCGACCAGGTCGGGCACCGACCGGCTCGGATCCTGCGGCCACCAGGTCCCGTCCGCGGCCGGGGCGTCGCCGGGCGGCTGCCCCGGATCGCCGAGCAGCGCCGCGAAGCGCGGGTCACGGGCCAGGCGCAGCGCCACCTCCGTCGGGTACGGCTTGGCGGCGTCCGGCCGCAGCGCCGGCAGGTACGGGTCCGTCCCGTCGGCGTCGAGCAGGTGCGGCCGCAGCGCCGGCGAGGGCTGGCTGTCGTGGGTGGAGAGCACGATCGCGCCGTACCGCTCCCAGCCCGGGCCGGTCTCCGACGGGTTGCCGGCCACCTGGCGGAACTCGGGCAGGGAGACGTACCGGTCGAGGTCGAGCAGCAGCTCCGGGTTGGCCAGCCGGTCCCGGACCGCGGCCAGCGCGGCCGGCAGCGCGGCCCGGCACGGGTCGCCGGCCGGCGTGTGGTGGGCGACCCAGGCCGCGAGGGCGACCGTGGAGCGCAGCACCACGCCGGTGAAGCCCTGGGCGCGGTCGTCGACCGGCCGGGCCCGGTCGCCCCGGACCGCGAAGGCCAGGTCGGTGCTCAGCTCGGCCGACCGGGCCGGGGCGAGCAGCGCCGGCAACGCCTTCGCCGGCTCCCAGCCGGTGCGCACCGAACGCACCGCGTCGGCGAGCAACTGCTCGGGCACCGCCACGCGCCGCCCCACCGCCGCGTTCCAGGCCGCCGCGGCGGCCGACACGTCCGGACCGTCGGTCCACAGCCGGGCCGGGTCGTCGGGCAGCAGCGCCGAGAGCACGTCCCGCCGCACCGGCGGGCGGGCCTCGTTGAGCATCCCGAAGGCCAGCCTGACCTCGCCGACCTGCCTGATCCCGAGGGCCTTGCGCAGCTCGGCCGGCACGGTGTTCGCCGAGTCGGCGTACGGCAGGCCGGCCAGCAGCAGCTTCGCGGCGGTGGGGGTGACGCCGGTCAGCTCGGCGAACCGCTCGGCCGCCTCCGGCCGCCAGGGCAGTGGGCCGCGCGCGGCCCACTCGGTGCGGAACCGGGCCAGCCAGCCGGCGGGGCGCTCGTCACCGACGGGGGCCGACGACTCCACCGTGTACGGCTCGGGCACGGCGAACGCGCCGGCCGGGTCGTGGTAGAGCGCCTCGAAGAAGTAGCCGGTGTGCGAGCCGCTGTAGCTGAGGACGGCGATGAACGCGCCGCCGGGCAGCGGCAGGAGGCCCGGCCGGGGGGACCGTCGGGTGCCGTCGGGTTTCCGGAGTTCGTCGTGGAGCAGGTGCAGCCTGAACCGGCGCCACCGGGCCGGCTCGGCCGCCTCGCCCAGGTGCAGCCGGTCCAGCTCGGCGAGCAGGTCGCGCAGCGTCTCCCGGTCCTCGTCGGGGGTGGTCGCCGCGACGGCCCGGTAGGCGACGGCCGCCACGCCGCCGAGCAGGGACCACCAGTCCGGCCCCAACGGCAGCGACGGCCCGTCGACGTGCAGCCGCACACCCGGGCCGCTGCCGTCGGCGACCGGCTGCTGGGCGGCGAACGCCTGGAACTGGGTGAAGACGTGGTGCGAGCCGCGCCCCCAACGCAGCGATCCGCGCAGGCCGTCCAGCGCCGTGGCGAGTTGCTCGTCGCTGGGCCCGGTCACGACGACCGCCGGCGCCACCGGCTTCGGGGCGGACAGGGACTTGGTGATCCGCTCGGTGGCCGCGTCCAGGTCGGTGCGCACCCGGGCGGCCAGCCGCAGGGCCCCGGCCACCGCGGCCAGCACCGCGTCGTGGCTGATCGCCGGCAACGTCGCGCGGACCAGCTCGAGCAGCGCGTTCCGGTCGTCCTCGTCGGTGGTGGCGGGACCGGGGCCGGAGGTGCCGGCCAGGGACGCCGGGACGGCGACGGGAAGGCCCGTGACGGCCTGCGTGGCCGCGGTCAGCCCGGACCGGGTCGCGGCCCGGGCGGCCTCCTCGGCCAGGGCGGCGCGGCGCTGGTCGACGGCGAACTTGAGCAGCGCGGCCACGGTCTCCCGGTCGATCCGGCGCAGGGCGGCGGAGCCGGCCGGGTCCCGGGGGACCAGGTGGCCGAGGAACTTCTGGTCCGGCAGCGGGTGCCGGCGCCGGTGGTAGTCCCGGCTGTGGGGCGGCCCGGGGACGGCCGAGACCGTCCCGTCCGGGTCGACCAGGACGAGGCCCCTGAGGACGGCGCGGGGCCGGTCGTCGCCGGGCAGCACCAGCGCCGCGACCGGCTCCTGCCCGGCGGCCACGGTGACGGTGCGGCCGGCCAGGTCCTCGCCGCGTACGGAGCCGTCCGGCAGGGTGACCACCCGCCAGCCGAGCAGGCCGTCCACCGGTACGGCGGCCGGGGTGGCCCGGTCGGACAGGGCCGGCCGCAGCCAGCTGGCCGGCTCCCGGAGACGGCCCCCGTCGACCGGGGCGTCGGCCAGGAACCGGGGCAGGCTGCGCCGGCCGTGGGTGTCGCTCGCCGGGTCGTACTCGTGCCAGCCGAAGCCGCGGTCGTCCTCGCCGTGCCGGTAGACCCAGTAGGAGGTGCCGTCGGTGATGACCCGCAGCTCGTCGGGGACGGCGGTGTCACCGACGTGCAGCACGCCACCACCGGTCGTCCGCCCGCCGCCGGCCAGCGGCAGGGTGACCTCCTTGCCGCGCTGCTCGCTGCCACGCCGGCCGCGCATCGGCTGCGGCTCCCCCGGCGACGAGTGCCAGTAGCCGCGCAGGTCGTAGCCGAGCGCCTGGGAACGCCAGTAGACCAGCAGCTGGCCGTCGACGTAGTGGTAGCCGGGCTGGCCGTACATGTCGCCGGCCGGGATGCGCAGGTCGTGGCGGAGCACGATGCCCTCGGCGCCGACGACGCGCACCGTGGTCGGCCCGCCCAGGATCACGTACGGCCAGGCCTCCGCCTGGACGACCTCGACCCGGGGGTCCCCGGCGGTCACCTCCTGCCAGGCCTGCTCCCAGTCCGGCCAGCCCAGCTCGTCGAGGAGCCCGCCGCGCAGGCTGCGGGCGACGCGCTCGGCGAGGTCGCCGCCGAGGCCCTGCCCGAGGTCGCCGCCCGGCTCGTCGGCGCCGGGCAGGGCGAGCACGTCGGGCACCAGGCGCAGCGCCTCGATCGGGAGCCTGCCCAACCAGTCCACCGCCTCCGGCAGGTAGGGCAGGCCGGCGGCGAAGCGGTCGCGCAGCCGCGCCCGCAGCCAGTCGGTGAGCAGCGGGCGGACGCCGGGCGTCTCCGCCATCCGGCGCAGGGCGGAGACGTTGTCGTTGAGCTGGTCGAGGCCCCGGCGCAGGGCCGCGGTGAACCGGTCGTCGCCGGCGACGGCGAGCAGGTCCCGCTCTCCCCCGGCCCCGGCCCACCGGGCCAGGTCGAGGGTCTCGCGCTCCTTCGGCGGGGTCACCGGCACGTCGAGGGCGAGCAGCAGGTCGAGCAGGTCGAGATCCGCGTGGACGGTGAGGGTTTCGCCGCTGTCGGTCAGCTCGGCGCGCAGCCGGTCGGCCATCCGCTGGACGAGCGAGTACAGCTCCGGCAGCTGGCGGCGGTGGTAGCCGGAGCCGGCCCGGCTCAGGAAGCGGCGCAGCCAGCCGACGGCGCCGTCCTGCGTACTGGGGGCACGAGGCGTCGCTGGTCCCCGTCGGGCTGCACCCGGCGCTGCGCTGGCGGATGGCGCGGTCCCGCTCGGATTCCTGGGGCGGGAT
>NZ_JBSGDY010000258.1:0-5887 GCF_053602615.1 Micromonospora sp. NPDC004336 | reverse complement strand
GGGGGGGGGCCGCCCCCCCCCCCCCGACGCTCCCGGACGGCCGGCCAGGTGGGCGCCGAGGCGGCGGACGGTCTCGGCGGCGGCGACGGCGTCGCTGCGGGCGCTGCCGTGCCGGCCGTCGCTGCTGTAGATCGACGGGTCGGCGGTGAGCGGGTGGTCGGTGAGCCGCACGTGCAGGGTGCCGAGCCGCTCGGCGAGCGCACCGGTGTGCGCGGAGAGCCGCCGCATCCGCTCGGCCAGGCCGGCCCGGTGCCGCTCGGGCACGGCGGGGCTGTGCGAGACGTCGAACATGCCGACGGTGATGACGTCTGCCCCCGCGGCCCGCAGCGCCTCGATGATCGCGGTCAGCTCGGCGTCGACCGCCTCGGCGTCGTACGCCGGGTGGAAGGCGTCGTTGCCGCCGCACACCACGAGCGCCAGGTCGGGCCGGAACGCCAGCGCCGGGGCGAGCTGGGTGGCGCGTACCTGGTGCGCCCGCAACCCGCGCAGCCCCAGGTTGAGGTACGCCAGCTCCGGCCGGACGGCGCGCAGCTCGGCGGCGATCCGGTCCGCCCACTGCGTGTCGGGGTAGCCGTCGACCGGCTCGCAGAGCCCTTCAGCCACGCTGTCGCCGAGCACCGCGAAGCGCCGCCACGGGTGGCCGTGCAGCAGGGCGGCGCTCTCCCCGTCGCGCAGGCAGAACGGGTCCGTGGCTTCGGTGAGCGTCGATGACATGAGCGCACGCTAGTCGACGCCCGGGTTCGGCAGAAGGGCCGCCCGCCCGACGCCGGGCGGGCGCGTCCGACGCCCCGGCCGCCCGTAATCCGCCGGGGAGCCGCCCCGCGTCGGACATCATGGCGGGATGGTGCGGCTCTGCCCGCGCGGAGGACGTCAGGCCGGCTCTGCCCGCTCCGCCCGGTATGCCGCCGCGAGCCGCTTCGGCGCCCTGTCCTGCCACGCCTCGACGACCAGCTCGGCCAGCTCGTCGGGGTCGATGCGGTCCAGCCGGACCAGGACCGCCGGATAGCCGTCGAAGTGCGGGGTCGTGAAGTAGACCGCCGGGTCGTCGGCGAGCAGGGCCTCCTTCGCGCCCAGGTCGGGCACCCGCACGCCGAGGACCGGGCCGTCGGGCGCCGCCGCCCCGAGGGCGTCGAGGTCGGCGCGGCGCAGCGGACGCTCCCACACGAACGCCCGGTCGCGGACCTTCCACGCCGGCGCCCCCTGATAGGAGGGGTGCTCGCTCGTCTCCGGCAGACCCGAGGCGATGCGGCGTACGTCCTCCCAGGTGGCCATGCCGCGAGCCTACGCCTGACCCACGACCCGCGGCTGCCGGTCGACCGGCGCGGGGGCGGGCCGCGGGCGCAGGCCGGGCAGCAGCGGCAGCAGGGTGACCGCCAGGCAGAACGCGGTCATCGCCAGCAGGGCGGGACGGAGACCGAGCGCGGTCACCGACCAGCCACCCAGCAGCGCGCCCAGCGGCAGGCCGGCGAACGCCAGCGACCCCGCCAGCCCGATCACCCGGGTCTGCAACCGCGCCGGCACCCGCTCGTAGATGGCCACCCCGAGCAGCGGGTTCACCGCCGCGATGCCGATGCCGGAGGCGAAGGTCACCACCAGCACCACGGCCAGGTCCTCGCTCAGCGCCAGCACCAGCGACCGGGGGGCGCCGCCGAGCGCCGCCCCGACCACGAAGGCCAGGTATCGGGGCAGTCGCGGGCCGTACGCGGTGAACAGCAGGTTGCCCAGCAGCGCGCCGGCCGAGAACGCGCCCAGCACCAGACCCAGCCCGGCCGGGCCGCGCAGCACCTCGGCCACCCAGAGCGGGATGTAGACGGCGACGCTCGCGTTGACGACCATGTTCAGCGCCGAGATCACCAACAGCATGGTCAGCAGCATCCGGTCGCGCCCGAGGTAGCGGAATCCGCCCGCCAGCGCCCGCAGGTAGCCCTCCGGCTGCGCGGGCGCCTCCGGCGCCGCCGGCGGCCGGACCAGCAGCCCGACCAGGAGCGCGCAGACGGCGAAGCTGGCGGCGTCGATGAGGATCGCCTGGGTCACCCCGAACCACCAGATGAGCAGCCCGCCCAGCCCGGCCCCGAGCAGGGTGACCACCCGGCCGAGCCCGTCGTAGACGGAGGTCAGCCGGAGCAGCCGCACCCCGGCGGCCTCGGCGGCGGGACGGAACATGACGTGCTTGACCCGGTCGCCGACGCCCCGCAGCGCCCCGACCACGGCGACCAGCGCCACCAGCGCGCCGAACCCCAGCCACGGGGTGAGGGCCACCGCCACCATCAGCGCGGCGCTGCCCGCGTCGACCAGGATCGAGGTGCGGCGCAGCCCGATCCGGTCCGCCCAGGGCGTGCCGAGCGCGCCGGAGAGCAGGTAGGGCAGCGTCTCGGCGGCGGCCACCACGCCCATCTTCGCGGGGCTGCCGGTGGTCTCCAGCACCAGCCACGGGATCGCCACCACCGACACCCGGCTGCCCAGGTTGGAGATCAGGTCGGCGGTGACCAGGACGGTCAGTTCCCGCCGGGGCGTCACGCCCGGGTGCCGATCGACGCCTGGGGGTGCTCCACCGCGCTGGGGTGCGCCTCGGCGTACCGGGCCCGCAGCGCCCGCTTGTCCACCTTCGCGGAGCGGTTGAGCGGCAGCCGGTCGACGAACTCCACCCCGCCCGGCGCCCACGTGTCGCTGAGCGCGGCGGTGACCAGCTCGACCAGCTCCCGCGCGGTCACCGTCGCGCCGGGCGCCGGCACGACGTAGGCGTACGGCAGCTCGCCGGCCACCTCGTCCGGTACGCCGATCACCGCGGCCGCCCGGACCTGCGGGTGCCCGGCCAGGACGTCCTCGACGGGCCGGGAGTAGATCGGCCAGCTCCGCCGCCGGGTGAGGATCCGGTCCTGCAACCGGTCGACGAGGTAGAGGTAGCCGTCGGCGTCGAGGTGCCCGACGTCGCGGGTGCGTACCCAGCCGTCGACCAGGGTCTCGGCGGTCAGCTCGGGCTGGCCGTGGTAGCCGGCGAAGCGCAGGTCGGTGTGCACCCACACCTCGCCGTCGGAGCCGGGCGGCAGCACGGTGCCGTCCTCGGCGCGGATCTCGACGCGCACGTCGCCGTAGGGCCGGCCGCAGGACCGCAGCCGCTCCGGGTGCTCCGGGTCGTCGGTCAGCCCCGGCAGGGCGGTGACCACGACCGCCTCGCTGAGGCCGTAAACGATGCGCAGCACCGGGCCGAAGCGGGCGATCGCCTGGCGCAGCCGGGCGGGCGCGGCCGGCCCGGCGCCCACGTTGAACATGAACATGGCGGAGAAGTCCGCGCCGGGCAGCGCCGGGTGGTCGAGCACCTCGTAGAGCATCGGCGGGGTGAGGAACGTGGAGTTGATCCGCTCCCGGTCGACGGTGTCGATGAACCGGGCCGGGTCCCAGCCGTCGCGGGGAAAGAGCACGCCGCCGGTGAAGAGGTTGAACAGCGTGGTGATCTGGCCGCTGGCCAGCCACATCGGCGAGTGCGACAGGTGCCGCAGCAGGGGGAACCCGGCGGCGCGGAAGTCGGCGGCCAGGGTGAGGATCTGCGCGTAGAAGCTCTCCCGGTGGTGGACCAGCTTCGGGGTGCCGGTGGTGCCGCTGGTCTGCAGGAAGGACTCCGCCGCCGGCACCTCGCCCCCGGCCGCCCCGTCCACGTCGGCGCCCGGGCCGGGCCCGCCGGCCGCGCCGCCGGCAGCCCGATCTTCCGCGTCGGCGGTCGGGTGCCCCGCGTCGGCGGTCAGGTCGGGGCCCGCGCCGCCCGGACCCAGGCAGAAGACCGGCACGCCGGGCAGCCCGGCGGCCAGCTGCGGCCCGAGGCTCGCCGGGTCGCGGGCGTCGTAGACGAAGGCGTCGGGGCGGGCCAGCCGGACGAACTCGTCCACCTCCCGGCGGGAGGTGACCGGCGCGATCCACATCGTCCGGCAGCCCAGCAGGTGCAGGGCGAGCTGCACCAGCGGCCCCTCCACCGGGTTGCCGAGCGCCACCAGCACCCCGTCGCCCGGCCGTACGCCGTGCCGGCGCAGCGTCGCGGCCAGCCGGCGCACCTCGGCGGCGACGTCGGCGTAGCTGAGCCGGCGTCCGCCGCCGACCAGCGCCTCCCGGTCGCCGAAGCCGGCGAACAGCTCCAGCGCCCGGTGCACGTATCCGGTCCGTCGCTCCGGTCCGTAGGTCATCGCGCGGCCCCCCATCGGCGGAGATTCGGCGCCCTCCGGGCAGCCCCGGGGACGGCGCGGCAGGTGGGCACGCGACTGCGTGACCGCACCGCCGCCGTCCGTGAGCGTAGGCACCGCCGACGGTCACGGGACAGAGCCCGAACGGCGCTCCGGCCGGACCGGAGGGCATTTGATCACGTCGATCAGGTTGATTGACGCCTGTAAAACCGGGCGGCTAGGTTTCTGGACCATCGTCCAGGCGGTGCCGTCAGCGGACGGCCCTGGGCTGCCAACGATGGAGGTTCAATGTCGACCCCGAAGAGATGGCATGTCATCGCGTCCGCCGCCACGTTGCTGGTCGCGGGCACCCCGGCGGTGGTGGCCAGCGCCGGACCGTCCGACGCCGACGCCGCCCGCCACCAGCGGGCGGTCTGGGCGGGCAGCTGGGCGGCCGCGGTCACCCGCGGCAACGCGACCGGCCTGACCAACACGGGCCTCAACAACCAGAGCGTCCGGATGGTCGTGCACACCACCGTGGGCGGGCCGAAGTTCCGGGTACGACTGAGCAACATGTACGGCGAGCAGGCCGTCCGGGTCGGCCGCGCGACCGTGGCGAAGCCGAACACGGCCACCCCCGACGACCTGTCCGACATCGACACGTCGACGCTGCGGGAGCTGACCTTCGGCGGATCCGCCTCGGCCACCATGAACCGCGGCGCCGAGCTGCTCAGCGACCCGGTGGCCCTGCCCGTCGGCGACCAGCAGGACCTGGTGCTCACCGTCCACTTCCCGGCCCCGACCGGGCCGGTGACCTTCCACGGGCAGTCCCGGCAGACCAACTTCATCGGCGCCGACGACCTCACCTCCGCCGCCGACGGCGCCGGGTTCACCATCCGGCCGAACTGCTGCTGGTTCTTCCTGTCCGGCATCGACGTGCAGCGCACGCACAGCCCCGGCTCGGTGGTGGTCTTCGGCGACTCGATCGCCGACGGCAACGGCAGCACCGTCAACGCCAACAAGCGCTGGCCGGACCTGCTCGCCGACCGGCTCATCGACGCCCGCCCCGACGTGCGTACCCCGGGCGTGCTGAACCTCAGCCTGGCCGGCAACCGGCTCAACCACGAGGGCACCGAGGCGGGCGCGGGCGGCTTTCCCGGCTACCACGAGCTCGGCCCCAACGCCCTCGCCCGGCTCGACGAGGACGTCTTCGCCCAGACCGACGCCCGGACCGTCGTCACCCACCTGGGCATCAACGACATCTGGATGTCCGGCGACTCCGCCGAGAGCATCATCGCCTCGCTGCGGCAGGTCAACCGGCAGGTGAAGGCGCGCGGCCTGCGCAGCCTGGTGTCGACGCTGACCCCGTACGAGGGGCACGGCAACCCGGGGGTGTGGACGCCCGAGAAGGAGGCCACCCGGCAGGCGGTGAACGCGTGGCTGCGCGGCAGCGACGAGTTCGACGGGCTGCTGGACTTCGACCGGGTGCTGCGCGACCCCGCCCGGCCCAGCCGGCTGCTGCCCGCGTACGACTCGGGTGACCACATCCACCCGAACGACGCCGGCAACCAGGCGATGGCCGACGCGGTGCCGCTGCGCCTGCTCGGCCTGTGACATCCGGCGCGGGCGACGGGTGATCCCCGCGCGTGGTCGCCTTCTCGTTCGTCCTGACCTGGCTGATCGCCGCCGCGGTGCAGGCCCTGGTCGGCCTCCGCGCCCCCGCCGACACCCAGGAGCGC
>NZ_JBSGDY010000257.1:0-5918 GCF_053602615.1 Micromonospora sp. NPDC004336 | reverse complement strand
CGAGCCGCAGTGGGGCCAGCCGCCGTCCGGCGGCACCGAGCCACCCACCGCACCGCAGTGGGGCCAGCCGCCGTCGGGCGGCGCCGAGCCGCCCGCCGCACCGCAGTGGGGGCAGCCGCCGTCGGGCGGCGCCGAGCCGTCGTGGGGTCAGCCCTCACCGCCGCCGACCTCCGGCTCGGGCTATCCGCCGCCGCCCAGCTCGGGAGCCGGGTATCCGCCGCCCAGCTCGGGAGCCGGCTACCCGCCGCCGCCCAGCTCCGGAGCCGGGTATCCGCCGCCGGGTGGTCAGTCGTCGGCGGAGCAGGGTGGCTACCCGCCGGCCGGGCCGTTCCCGCCGGCCGGGCCCACGCCCGCGCCGGTGGCCGGTGACCAGTGGGGCGCGCCGCCGCCCGGCGGCGGCTTCGGCACGCCGCCCGTCGCCCCGCCGGCGAAGAAGGGCGGCGGAAAGGTCGCCCTGATCATCGGCCTGGTGGTGATGCTCCTGCTCTGCCCGTGTCTCGGGATCGCCGGCTGGGCGGTCTGGCAGTCCGGCGACGAGGACGAGCCGGTGATCACGGCCCCGACGACGAGCGCTTCGGCCGCTCCGAGCACCGGGCCGACGGGCGAGCCCAGCGCGGGGCCGACCTCGGCCGAGCCGAGCCCGTCCGAGGATGACGACGACGCCTTCGCCAAGGGCGACTGCGTGGTCAACGACGGCACCGCCACCGACGCCGAGCTGCGGAAGGTGCCCTGCGGCCCGAACACGTACGAGGTGCTGCTGCGCATCCCCGGCACGACTGACGGGGACCGGTGCAAGACCCGGGCGCCGGAGTCGACGGCCAACTACGTGCACAACAACTCGATCAACGCCTTGGACTACGTGCTCTGCCTCAAGAAGCGATGATTGCCAAAACTAGGGCTGTCTAGCATGGACGCTAGACAGCCCTAGTTTTGTCTCGACGCCGATCCCGGGTCTCCGACGGCGGCCCGACACGCCGATTCCCCCATCTACGGATGTCTAGCCCCGCAGCTAGACGGCCCGATACTGTGCGATGCGTGGATCCGGTCCGCAACCCGTACGCCCCGGGCGCCGGCCAGCGCCCGCCCGAGCTGGCCGGGCGGGGACGCGAGCTGGACGTCTTCGACGTCGTGCTGGAGCGCATCGCCCGGGGCCGGCCCGAACGCAGCCTGATGCTGACCGGCCTGCGCGGCGTCGGCAAGACGGTGCTGCTCAACACCCTCCGCTCCCAGGCGATCAACCACCTCTGGGGCAGCGGCAAGATCGAGGCCCGGCCGGACCAGTCGCTGCGCCGCCCGATCGCCGCCGCCCTGCACATGGCCGTCCGGGAGCTGGCGCCCCGCCACCGCGCCCCCGACCGGATCGACGCCTTCCTCGGCGTGCTCAAGGCGTTCGCCCAGCGCACCGCGCCGGCCGGTCGCGGCACCGCCGCCCCGAAGCTGCGCGACCGCTGGCAGCCCGGCATCGACGTGCCCGCCGCCAGCGGCCGCGCCGACTCCGGCGACATCGAGATCGACCTGGTCGAGCTGCTCACCGACGCCGCCGCGGTCGCCGCCGACGTCGGCACCGGCATCGCGATCTTCATCGACGAGATGCAGGACCTCGGCCCGGAGGACGTCTCCGCGCTCTGCGCCGCCTGCCACGAGCTGTCCCAGCTCGGCGCGCCGCTGATCGTGGTCGGCGCCGGGCTGCCGCACCTGCCGGCCGTGCTCAGCGCCGCCAAGTCCTACTCGGAGCGGCTCTTCCGCTACCAGCGCATCGACCGCCTCGACCGGATCGCCGCCGACCAGGCGCTCTGCGCGCCGGCCGAGCGCGAGGAGGTCGAGTACGAGCAGAAGGCCCTCGACCTGCTCTACGAGAAGTCCGGCGGCTACCCATACTTCGTCCAGGCGTACGGGAAGGCGACCTGGGACCACGCGCCCCGCTCGCCGATCACCGCCGCCGACGTGCGGGTCGCCGCGCCCGAGGCGGAGGCCGAGCTGGCGGTCGGCTTCTTCGGATCCCGATTCGAGCGGGCCACCCCGGCCGAGCGCGAATACATGCGGGCGATGGCCACCCTCTCCCTGGTGGAGGGGGAGACCGACGGCGGCGGGCGGGACGACATGGACGCGGCCGTCCCGACGGCGGAGATCGCCCGCGCCCTCGGGCGCAAGCCGGCCAGCCTCTCCCCGGCGCGGGACGCGCTGATCAAGAAGGGCCTGATCTACTCGGGTGAGCGCGGCACGGTCGCCTTCACCGTCCCCCACTTCGGCCGCTACCTGCGCACCCAGCCGGCCTGACCCCGCCGGCCGGCTCGAAGGTGGGCCGGCGCGGAGGTCAGACCTTCGACCAGGGCGGGGGGAAGACGACCTCGCCCCGGGGCGGCGGGCCCTCGCCGCTGGTGGTCGGCGGGAGCACCAGGGCCTGCCACGGGTCGCCGAGGCCGGACCAGGGGCTGGTCAGGCCCATCCGGTCGGCCCTGCCGAAGCCGAACCGGTGGTAGTAGGACGGGGCGCCGAGCACCACCACCAGCCGCTCGCCCAGCTCGGTGGCCGCGTCCAGCGCGGCCTGGACCACCGCCGAGCCGAGCCCGATCCGCTGCCGGTGCGGGGCGACCGCCACCGGGCCGAGCGCCAGCGCCGGGGCGGTTTCGGCGTCGGATCTCACCCGCACCCGGGTCAGCAGGGCGTAGCCGACGACCTCGCCGCCGTACTCGGCGACCATCGCCAGCTCGGGCACCCAGGCGTCGCTGTCGCGCAGCTCGTCGACCAGTTCCACCTCGGGCGGCGTGGCCACGTCGGGCCGGGCGAAGGCCGCGGCCAGCACCCGACGGACCGCGCCGGCGTCGGCCGGGTCCTCGGGTCGCAGCCGCAACGTCGTCACTCGGGGGACGTTACCCCTCGTCGCCGGTCCATCAGCGACGGTCGCTCGAATCGGCGTGGCGGATGTCCACGTCGACCGATCCGGATCGGCGGTTGCGGGGGTAGTCGCGCCGGTGACGGGGTATGACTGAGCCATGAAACCCGTGCGCTCCCTCGCCCGCGCCATGTTGAGCGGCATCTTCGTGGTCAGCGGGTTCCACAACTTCAAGAACCCGGGGCGGCTGGTCCCCGCCGCCAAGCCGGTGACCGACCGGGTCACGCCGCTGCTGGAGAGGACCGACCCGCGCATCCCCACCGACACCGAGACGCTCATCCGGGTCAACGCGGCCGTCCAGGTCGGCGCCGGCCTGATGCTCGCCACCGGACGCTTCGCCCGGCCGGCGGCGCTGGTGCTCGCCGGTACGCTGGTCCCGGTGACCATCGCCGGGCATCCCTTCTGGAACACCGACGACCCGGCGGCGCGCAACAACAACCAGATCCACTTCCTGAAGAACCTGGGCCTCTTCGGCGGGCTGCTGCTCGCGGCGGCGGACACCGGCGGCAAGCCGGGTCTGCGCTGGCGGACCGGTCACCGGATCGGCCATTCCCGACGTTCCGTGCAGCGGGCCGTCCGTATCGCCCGCAGGGAGGCCCGAATCGCCGTACGATCGGCAGCGACGGCCCGACGACTCCCCGGCTGACCTGCGTCTATTCCTCCCCTCCGCCGGTCCCACCCGCCAACGCCCACGAATCACCTGAACCACCCGGTAGGCGTTAACGCGGTGGAAATGTCAAAAACATGTGTGGGATCGGACACGGTCGCATAACGCGGGAGGCATTAACGTGAGGCGCCGTTCTAGGCTCCGTGCAGGACCTGGACGGGTAGGACGACCTTGGTACGGGGGTGGCCACGCCATGCCGGCGACCGTCGGAAGACGGGTGGGCCGCCTCGCCCCAGTCCGTCGCGTAACGCGTGGGATCGATCGTAGGACAGTCGTACGGACCGGCATCGTGGCCGCCGTCGCCTTCGCCGCATGGCTCGCCATCGGTGCTTTCGGGCGGCCGTACAACTTCTTCGACATGAAGATCTACCACGGCGCGGTGGTGTGGTGGGCGAGCGGTCACGAGCTCTACGAGTTCATCGCACCCGGCACCACCCTGGGTTTCACCTACCCACCGTTCGGCGGTCTGGTCATGTTGCCGATGGCGCACCTGCCGGTCGAGCTGGCCGGGACGGTCAACGCGCTCGCCAGCATCGCCGCCCTGGCGATCGTGCTGGCCGGCCTGCTCCGCCCGATTGTCGACCGGCTCGGCTGGCCGCTCTGGTACACCGTCGCGATCGCGACGCCGCTGGCGGTCGCCATCGAACCGGCCCGCGAGACCCTCGGCTACGGCCAGGTGAACCTGCTCCTCTTCGCACTGATCATGGCCGACCTGATCGGCCTGCGCTGGCGGTCGCGCCGGGGCGCCGACGTCGCCGAGGCCGACGGCCCGCTGCTGCGCTTCGTCTACAGCGGCGCGTGGGCCGGCGTCGGCATCGGCCTGGCCACCGCGGTCAAGCTCACCCCGGCCCTGTTCATCGCCTACCTGGTGCTCACGCGGCAGTGGCGGGCGGCGGCGACCGCGGTCGGCACGGTGGTCGCCGTGACCATCGGCTCCTTCGCCGTCGTCGGCACCGAGTCCCGGGCCTACTTCGGCGGCGTGCTCTGGCAGACCGAGCGGGTCGGGGCCGCCGACATGACGCCGAACCAGTCGCTGGCCGGCCTGCTGGCCCGGCTCTACGACTCGATCGAGACGCCCGGACTGCTCTGGCTGTCGTTCGCCGTGCTGATGCTGGCGCTCGGTCTGTCCCGGGCCGCAAGCGCGCGCGCCGACGGCGACGAGCTGACGGCGTTCACCCTGGTCGGCCTCACCACCAACGTGATCAGCCCGATCTCCTGGACGCACCACCTGGTCTGGGTCATCCCGGCGATCATCGTGCTGGCCGACGCCGCCGTACGCCGACGGGACGCCAGTCGGGGGCCGGCACAGCGCTCCGGCCAGGGCCCGTACGGCGGGCTGCCGGGCGTGAACGGGCTGCGCCCGCCGATCTGGTACCCCACCCTCACCGGGCTGCGGCACGGCGTCGCGGCGGTCGGGCTCTACCTGCTCTTCCTGGTCTCCCCGATCTGGCCGTACGAGCACCAGCTCCCCGAGGTGTCGCACTACCAGGACGGCCTCTTCGGCGCCCTGATGGAAAACTCGCTGGCGTTGGCGCTGATCGTGCTCGTCGCCGCCCTGCCGTGGCGGCCCGGGGCCGAGCCGGCCTTCTACGGCGACCGCATCGGCCGCCAAACCGCCCTCGTCCGCCGCTGAGCGGCCCCCCGCTGGTCCGCCGCTGAGCGGGCGGGCCGCGTCAGGCCGCGCTCCTCCCTCGCCGAGCGGACGGGCCGGCGTCAGACCACGCTCGTCCCTCGCCGAGCGGACGGGCCGGCCTCAGGCCGCGCTCGTCCGCGCCCAGCGGGCCGGCCGGCCGGCGTCAGGGGCAGTTCACCCACTCCTCGGTGCCGTCGGCGAACACCTGCCGCTTCCAGATCGGCAGCCGCGCCTTGACCTCGTCGACCAGCCGGGCGCAGGCCTCGAACGCGGCGGCCCGGTGGGCGGTGCTGACCGCCGCCACCAGGGCCACGTCGCCGATGGCGAGCGGGCCGATCCGGTGCGACACGGCGACCGCGTACACGTCGGGGTCGGCGGCGATCTCGGCCGCCACCTCGCGCAACACCCGCTCGGCGCTCGGGTGGCCCTCGTACTCCAGGCTGGTCACCGCGCGGCCGTGGTCGTGGTCGCGGACGACGCCCTGGAACGACACGACCGCGCCGGCCCGCCGGTCCCCGACGGCCGCCTCGTGCGCCGCCAGGTCGAGCGGCCGGTCGGTGACCTCGCCGTAGATGGTCGGCCGGTCATCGCCCGGGCGGCCCGAGGCGTCCGCGAGCCGGCCCGACGGGTCGATGAGTCGGCCCGAGGCGTCCGCGAGCCGGCCGGACGCGGGTAGGTGCGCTCGACACCGACACCGAAGCTGATCTTGCGGACCGAGAAGGTCT
>NZ_JBSGDY010000256.1:0-6245 GCF_053602615.1 Micromonospora sp. NPDC004336 | reverse complement strand
GCCCGGGGGCGTGCCCTCCCGGGCGAGATAGTTGTGCACGTTGCCGGCCGGCGCGTTGCGCGGCTCGCCGCCGTCCACCACCAGCACCGAGCGGCGGGCCCGGGTCAGGGCCAGCGCCCCGCTCAGCCCGGCCGCGCCGCCGCCCACGACCACCACGTCGTACGTCTCGCGCATGGAACTCTCCCTCCGTTCCGGCGGCCCCCGTGCCCGCCGTCGCCCCGACTGTCCGCCGGACCCTGCGCCGGCGGCAAACACCGTTGCCGGAACGGCAAAAGCAGGTGGGTGGGACCGAGGTCACCCCGCCGCGCCCCCACGGCGCGGACCGCGGCGGGCACACTGGGCCGATGCTGCGCGCCCCGGCCACCGCGACCCTGCCGGAACTGCTGTTGCGTCCCTGGCGCGACGACGACGCCGACGCCCTGGTGGCCACGTACCGGGACCCGGTGCTGCGCCGCTGGACCCGGGCGCCGGTGACCACGAACGACGAGGCGCGCCGGTTCGTGGCCGCCGCGCACCGGGACTGGGACGGCGGCGGCCGGTTCAGCTTCGCCGTGGTCGAGCCCGGCCCGACCGGCGAGACGCTGGTCGCGCAGGTGGTGCTCAAGAACGTCGCCGAGGGACGCGCGGACGCCGAGGTCGGCTACTGGACGGCCGCGCCCGCCCGGGGTCGGGGCGTCGCCCCGCACGCCCTGGCGGCGGTCACCGGCTGGGCGTTCGCCCGGTTCACCGGCCTGCGCCGGCTGGACCTGATGCACCAGGTCGACAACCCGGCGTCCTGCCGCGTCGCGGAGAAGGCCGGCTACCGCTTCCAGGAGGTGCTGCCGGCCCGGCCGCCGTTCCCCCGCGACGGCCACCGGCACGCCCGCTGGGCCTGACCCGGGAATGCCGGGCGTCGTCGCGGCGCTGTCGCCTTGCGGCGGCCCCGGCGCCCGGGGCCGCGTTACCGTGGGCGGGGGAGGTGTCGACAGGTGGACAGGTGGGACGCGACGGTCGAGGCCCGGATCCGCTCCGCGCAGGAACGCGGCGAGTTCGACAACCTGCCCGGCACGGGCAAGCCGATCCCTGGTCACGGCCAGCCCTACGACGAGTCGTGGTGGATCAAGAGCTTCCTGGAGCGCGAGGCGCTCCCGACCGACCTGCTGCTGCCGACCCCGCTGCTGCTGCGCCGCCGCATCGAGCAGGTGCCCGACGAGGTGCGCGACCTGCCGACGGAGGAGTCCGTGCGGGCGTTCGTCGCCGACCTCAACGCGCAGATCGTCTCCTGGCTGCGCATGCCCACCGGCCCGCGGGTCGCGGTGCGGCCGGTCGACGCCGACGACGTCGTACGCCGGTGGCGGGCCGAGCGGCGAAGCGCCGCCGCGCCGGACCCGGTCCCCGCGACACCGCCCGCCCCGCCGCGCCGGGCCCGCCGGGCATGGCGGCTGCCCTGGCGGCGCCGGGCGGCGTAGCGCCCCCGAATCCGTTGCCCGGCGCGACGACCGACCACTAGGGTCGCAGGCGTGACTGCCGGGTCGGCCATGGGCCACGAGCGGACAGGGCACCCGGCCGTTCGGTGAGCCGGGGGCGGGCCCGTGGTCCGCCGAGCCGCCGGGGCGGGCCACCGACCCGCCGATGCGCCGCACCCCGCCGGTGTCGACCTCGCGTCCACCGGCCGCGCGCCCCTCCCGCCGCCCACGCCGGCCGCACGCCGGCGCCAGCCGACTCCTCGCCGCCACCCTCGCCGGGCGGGCGATCCACCGTGGCCGCATCCTCGTGCCGAACAGGAAGCAGAGTCTTGCCCAACCACTTCAACCAGCGGATCATCGACGAGTTCCGCGCCAACTCCGGCCGCGTCGGAGGGCCCTTCGAGGGCGCCCGACTGATCCTGCTCACCACCACCGGCGCCCGCTCCGGCGCCCCGCACACCACGCCGGTCGGCTACCTGCCCGACGGCGACCGCATCCTCGTCATCGCCTCCGCCGGGGGCGCCGCGAAGCACCCCGACTGGTACCACAACCTCCTCGCCGACCCGTCCGCCACCGTCGAGGACGGGGTCTTCACCTACCAGGCGCACGCCCAGGTGCTGACCGGGGCCGAACGCGACGAGATCTTCGCCCGGGCCGTGGAGGCCGACCCGGGCTGGGCCGCGTACCAGGCGAGGACGTCCCGGGTGATTCCCGTGCTGGCGTTGCGCCAGGTGGCGGGCGGGCCGCCGAACGCGGCGTCCTGGGGCGCGGCGCTCAAGCTGGTCCACGACGCGTTCCGGCGGGAACTCGCGCTGATCCGCGACGAGGTGGCCCGCTCCGGCCCGGGCCTGGGCGCCCAGTTGCGGGCGAACTGCCTGACCGTCTGCCAGGGCCTGCACCACCACCACCGCAACGAGGACGCCGGCATGTTCGCCGGCCTCGAGCAGCGGCGTCCCGACCTCGCCGCGACGCTGGCCCGGCTGCGCGAGGAACACCGCCGCGTCGCGGCCCTCGTCGACCGACTCCAGCGGGTCATCGGCGAACCCGACGCCGACCCGGCCGAGGTCCGCCGCGAGGTCGAGCGCCTCACCACCGAACTGGAGGCCCACCTGGCGTACGAGGAGGAGCAGCTCATCCCCGTGCTCGACGAGGCCGGCTGACCGCCGCCCGTGACGTTCGCGGGTCGTCGGCGGCGCATGCCGCCGGCGACCCGGGGCGCGGCGCGGTCGCAGTCGTCGGGGACGGCCGGTCGACTGGCGCGGAAGTACCTAAGCACGTCAGATTCCCCGGCCTCCCCGGCTGCCTAACGTGGTGGTCACAAGAGCAACGAGCACTGAGGGAGAAAGCCATGAGCGACACCAACGAGCTGGTCCAGCGCTACATCGCCGCGTGGAACGAGACCGACGCCGCCGAGCGGCAGGCCGTCCTGGCGGAGGTGTTCGCCGAGGACGCGACGTACACCGACCCGCTGGTCTCCGTGCGGGGCAGGGACGGGCTCGACGCCACCATCGCGGCGGTGCAGGGGCAGTTCGGCGGGCTGGTCTTCAGCCTCGGCGGCGCCGTGGACGCCCACCACGACATCGCGCGCTTCACCTGGCACCTGGGGCCCGAGGGCGCCGAGCCGGTCGTCGTCGGCTTCGACGTCGTGGCGATCGGTGCGGACGGCCGGATCAGCCAGGTCCTCGGCTTCCTCGACAAGGTGCCGGCCGGCGTCTGAACACACACCCCCGGGGGCGGGCCGGCGGCCGCCCCGCCCCCGTCGTACCGGAAACAACAGGAGGAACCATGACCGCCTACGTGATCGCGCACCTTCGCGACCCCGAGGAGATGCACCCGGAGGTGCTGGAGTACATGGAGAGGATCCAGTCGACGATGGACCCGTTCGGCGGCCGCTTCGTCGTCCACGGCGGACCGGTCGACGTCCGCGAGGGCACCTGGCCCGGGAGCGTCGTCATGCTCGAGTTCCCGTCGCGGGAGAGCGCCCGGGACTGGTACGAGTCGGACGCCTACCAGGCGATCCTGCCGCTGCGGGCGAACCATCTGGAGGGCGAGGTCATCATCGTCGACGGCGTCGGGCCCGACCACGACTCGGCCGCGATGGCCGCCGGCATCCGGGAGAGCCTCGGCGCCCGTCAGCCGGTGACGTCGTAGTTGAAGCCGAAGGCGCGCACACCGGTCCGCGTACGGGGCCGGTGGCTCGTCTTCGGACCGAACGCGACGTAGCTGCCCGGGCCGTGGACGTGCTCGCCCTCGACGATCTCGCCGCGCACGACGAAGTACGCCTCGCCGTAGGTCTCGTGGACGTCGAGGTCCGGCCATTCGGCGCCCGGGGCGAGGTCGATCACCCACGTCCTGATCCCCGGCATGCCCGGCAGCGCCCGTACGTGGACACCGGGTCCCAGCTCGACCGGCGCGATCGCGTCGACGTCCACGGCGAGGGTCTGTCCCGGTGACACCTGGTCAGGAGTGATCATCGAGACACGATCTCACAGGCCCAGCCGGGCGGCGAGGTCCTTCAGCTCGCCCCGGGAGGCGACGCCGAGCTTGGGGTAGGCCTTGTAGAGGTGGTAGCCGACGGTCCGGTGGCTGAGGAAGAGCTGGGCGGCGATGTCGCGGTTGGACAGCCCCTGCGCGGCGAGGCGGGCGATCTGCAGTTCCTGCGGGGTCAGGTCGGCGGCGGGGCCCGCGGCGGGCCGGGGGCCCCGCTCCTGGGCGCCGGTCGCGGTCAGCTCGCCCCGGGCGCGGTCGGCCCACGGCCGCATGCCGAGCCGGTCGAAGACCTCCAGGGCGTCGGTCAGCGGTCCGCGCGCCTCGGCCTTGCGTCGGGCCCTGCGCAGCCACTCGCCGTGGAGCAGCGCGGTCCGGGCGTACTCCACCGGGCGGCCGTCCTGGTCGTGCAGATCGAGGGCCGCCGTGTAGAACGCTTCGGCCTGGTCGTCGTCGGCGAGCAGCCCGCGGCAGCGAAGCACGAGCGCGTCGGCCCACGGCTGCCGGACCGACCCGGCCCACCGCCGCAGGCGCGCCAGCGGTTCGACGGCCCGCTGCGGCGCGTCCACCCGGACCGCCGCCTCCACCAGGTCGGGAACGGACCGCGTGGCGCAGATGTGGTGGCGCATCGGCTCGCGGGTCAGGCGCTCGAAGCGGGCGAGCGCGGCCTCGGCGCGGCCGAGGCCGAGATCCAGCAGCCCGAGCGACCAGTGCGCCCAGGGCGCGCCGGGGGAGACGGCCCCGACGGTGGCCGCCGCCAGCCCCTCCTCCGCGTTACGCCGGCAGGCCGCCTCGTCCCCCCGGACGGCGTCGAGGTGGGCGAGCACGCTGCTGAACTGGCTGACCCACTGCTGCTGGCCGGTGTCGCGGGCGAGCCGCAGGGCCTCGGTCGCCGTGGCGAGGGCGTCCAGGTAGCGGCCGGTGAACACCTCGCCCTCGGCCATGAAGAAGAGCACCGTCGGCAGCCGCCCGACGCCACCCCGGGAACGGTGCCCGGCGGCGAGCGTGCCCGCCAGCTCGTACGCGTCGGCGTCCTGGCCCAACGCGAGGGCCGCTCCGCAGAGGATCAGCAACGTCTGGTCGGGGGCCCCGCCGCGCCGCCGTACCGCCGCGAGGGTGTCGCCCAACGGCGGAGGCGGCCCGTCCCGTTCCGGGTCGAGGTGGGCGAGGTACGGCCCGAGCGGCGCGAGCGGGTCCGCGTCGGCCAACGGCAGCGCGGCCAGCCGGTCCAGCGTCGCCGCGAGCTGCCGTTCCCCCAGATACCAGGAGGTGTGCACGGCCTGCACGAGCAGCCCGGCGGCCTGTCCCGCGTCGGTGTCGCGCACGAGCCCGGCGCCGTCGAGCAGCGACCGATGGGCGGCGGAGTAGGAGCCCTGCCAGAAGTCCGCGAGCGCCCGCACCTGGGCGACGCGGGCCCGCACCGCCGGGGCGTCGAGTCGCCGGGCGGCCCGGTCCCCGAGGGTCCTGGCTCGCTCCAGATCGCCCGCCTCCAGTGCCGCCTCCGCCGCCAGGGCCTCGCGGCGCGCCCGGGCGGCGGGGTCGACGCTCAGGCGGGCGGCCCGCTCGTACGCCGCCGCGGCCGCCTCGTGTCCGCTGCGTTCGCGGGCGCGGGCGGCGGTGCGCTCCAGCGCGGCGGCGGCCTCCTCGTCGCCGCCGGTGGCGGCTGCCGCCAGGTGCCAGGCGCGCCGGTCGGCCTGCTCGGGCGAGGCGAGGGCGGCGGCGAGCGCGCGGTGGGCGGCGAGGCGTTGCCCGAGGGGCGCCCGCTGGTAGACGACGGCGCGGATCAGCGGGTGGCGGAAGCGGATGGTGGTCCCGTCGGCGTCGCCGCGCCGCACCAGGCCGGCCTCCTCGGCGGGGGAGAGGTCCTCGACGGCCGCCCCCAGCGCGGCGCCGGCGCCCAGGATCACGGCCAGTTCGCCGGCCTCGTCCGCCGCCGCCACCAGGAGCAGGCTCTGGCAGGCCGCCGGCATGCGGCTGACCTGGCCGTGGAACGCCAGTTGCAGGCGACTGGTCAGGGGCAGCGCCCCCGGCGAGAACGCGCTGCCCCCTTCGGCGGCCAGGGCGACGGGCAGCTCCAGCAGGGCCAGCGGATTGCCGCCGGCCTCGGCGAGCAGCCGGTAGCGCACGGCGGGCGCGAGCGGATGCCGGTCGAGCAGGGCGGCGGCCGCATCGGGGGCCAGCCCGCGCAGGCGCAGCTCCGCGAGGCCCTGGGCGGGGAAGCAGCCCTCGCCGTCCCGAGCGGCGAAGATCATCACTATGCCCTCGGCGTGCAGGCGGCGGGCGGCGAACAGCAGCGGTTCGCGCGACGCCCGG
>NZ_JBSGDY010000255.1:0-6316 GCF_053602615.1 Micromonospora sp. NPDC004336 | reverse complement strand
CGTCGAGCGCACCGGCCGCCTGCGCCGCCTCGACCGTGGTCACACGTCCAGCGGCGGCTGGGTCCGGCTGGTCACGGCGATCCGGTTCCACACGTTGATTGTGGCGATCGCGATCAGCAGGTCGGCGAGCTCCCGCTCCGACCACACCTTCGCCGCCGCGTCCCACACGTCGTCGGGCACGCCGTGCTCGCCGAGCCGGGTGACCGCGTCGGTGAGCGCCAGCGCCGTCCGCTCCCGCTCGTCGAAGAAGGGCGCCTCCCGCCAGGCGGAGACCGCGAAGAGCCGCCGGCTCGACTCGCCCTCGACCAGCGCGTCGCGGGTGTGCATGTCCACGCAGAACGCGCACCCGTTCAGCACCGACGCCCGGAGCTTCACCAGGTGGTAGACGGTGCGCTCGACGTTGGCGCGGGCGTACTTCTCCAGCCCCAGCACGGCCTGGAAACCCTGTGGCGCCGCCTCGGCCACGTTGATCCTGTGCATGACGACCTCCTCGGTCCGGTCGGTGTGTCGACTACCGGACGACGGATCGGCCGGGCCCGGGCGTGACAGTCGCGGACTGTGACGCCGGTCATGCCCGCCGGGCCGCCGGCACACCCCGTTACTCGGCGGCGGTCCCCACCCGAGGTCGGGTAACCTTGACGTTCGTAAGGCGATGACCCGGCCATCACCGGCGAGCCTCCGGAAGAACAGCCGGGTGACCGGCCCAGTAGAACCGGACGGGTCCGGCCCGTCACAGCCGGCCAACGAGCGGGCGGTCGATCCTGGCCGCCAAGCGGGGTGGTACCGCGGGCCCTGGCCCGGCGCGCCGGACGGCGTACCGGATCGGGGTTCGTCCTCGCAGACCCACACGACGAGTGAGCTGCGCGAGGAGAGCGACCCCCGATGGCCTATCCGTTGCACGACCCGACCGCCGCCGGCGTCCCGGCGAGCCCGGACCTGCCCGCGGTCGAACGCCGGGTCCTGGAGCACTGGACGGCCGACAAGACCTTCGAGGCCAGCGTCGAGGCAAGGCCGACCTCCGGTCGGCGAACGGAAACGACGGACTCCGCCGATGCCGGCGCCGCAGGCGACGCCGAAAACGAGTACGTCTTCTACGACGGCCCGCCGTTCGCCAACGGCCTGCCCCACTACGGCCACCTCTTCACCGGCTACGTCAAGGACGTGGTGCCGCGCTACCAGACGATGCGCGGGCGCCGGGTGGAGCGGCGCTTCGGCTGGGACTGCCACGGCCTGCCCGCCGAGGTGGTCGCCGAGAAGCAGCTCGGCATCACCAGCAAGGCGGAGATCCTCGACCTCGGCGTGGCCCGGTTCAACGAGGCGTGCCGCACCTCGGTGCTGGAGTTCACCCAGGACTGGGAGCGCTACGTCACCCGGCAGGCCCGCTGGGTCGACTTCGCCAACGACTACAAGACCCTCGACCTGGACTACATGGAAAGCGTCATGTGGGCCTTCAGGACCCTGCACGACAAGGGCCTGGTCTACGAGGGCTTCCGGGTGCTGGCGTACTGCTGGCGCTGCGAGACGCCGCTGTCGAACACCGAGACCCGGATGGACGACGTCTACCGGGACCGGCACGACCCGACGCTGTCGGTGTGGTTCGCGCTGGCCGCCGACGAGAGCGCGCCGGAGCTGGTGCGCGGGCCGGTGCGCCTCGGCGTCTGGACCACCACGCCGTGGACCCTGCCGTCCAACCTCGCCCTCGCCGTCGGCCCCGACATCGAGTACGCGGTGCTGGAGCGCGACGGCCAGCGCCACGTCGTCGGGGCGGCGCGGCTGGCCGCGTACGCCAAGGAGCTGGAGGGCTACGAGCAGGTCGGCACGGTCCTCGGCCGGGACCTGGTGGGGCGCCGCTACACCCCGCTGTTCGACTTCCTGGTCGAGCACGCCGGGGAGAACGCGTACCAGGTGCTCGGCGCGGAGTTCGTCACCACCGAGGACGGCACCGGGATCGTCCACCTCGCGCCGGCCTTCGGCGAGGACGACCAGAACGTCTGCAACGCCGCCGGCATCCCCACCGTGGTCACCGTCGACGACCACACCCGGTTCACCGCGCTGGTCCCGCCCTATCAGGGCGAGCAGGTCTTCGACGTCAACAAGCCGGTGATCCGGGAGCTCAAGGACCGGGGGGTGGTGCTCAAGCAGGACACCTACACCCACTCCTACCCGCACTGCTGGCGCTGCGACACCCCGCTGGTCTACAAGGCGGTGTCGTCGTGGTTCGTCGCGGTGACGCGGTTCAAGGACCGGATGGTCGAGCTGAACCAGCAGATCAACTGGACCCCCGGGCACATCAAGGACGGCTCGTTCGGCAAGTGGCTGGCCAACGCCCGCGACTGGTCGATCAGCCGCAACCGGTTCTGGGGCTCGCCGATCCCGGTGTGGAAGTCGGACGACCCGACCTACCCGCGGGTCGACGTCTACGGTTCGCTGGCGGAGATCGAGCGGGACTTCGGCGTACGCCTGACCGACCTGCACCGGCCGGCGGTGGACGAGCTGGTCCGCCCCAACCCGGACGACCCGACGGGCAAGTCGATGATGCGCCGGGTGCCGGAGGTGCTGGACTGCTGGTTCGAGTCCGGCTCGATGCCGTTCGCCCAGGTGCACTACCCGTTCGAGAACCGCGAGTGGTTCGAGCACCACTACCCGGGCGACTTCATCGTCGAGTACATCGGACAGACGCGCGGCTGGTTCTACACCATGCACGTGCTGGCCACCGCGCTGTTCGACCGGCCCGCGTTCCGCAACTGCCTCAGCCACGGCATCCTGCTCGGCTCCGACGGGCGCAAGATGTCCAAGAGCCTGCGCAACTACCCGGACGTCTACCACGTGTTCGACTCGTACGGCTCGGACGCGATGCGCTGGATGCTGATGTCCTCGCCGGTGCTGCGCGGCGGCGACATGGCGGTCACCGAGGCGGGCATCCGCGACGCCGTGCGGCAGGTGCTGCTGCCGCTGTGGAACGTCTGGTACTTCTTCTCGCTCTACGCCAACGCCGACGGGCACACGGCGAAGCGGCGCACCGACTCGACGCACCTGCTCGACCGGTACGTGCTGGCGAAGACCAACGAGCTGGTCTCCACCGTCGGCGCGCAGATGGACGCGTACGACATCTCGGGCGCCTGCGCCACCGTCCGGTCCTACCTGGACGCGCTGACCAACTGGTACGTGCGGCGCTCCCGGGACCGGTTCTGGTCCGGCGACGCCGACGCGTTCGACACGCTCTGGACCGTGCTGGAGACCCTGTGCCGGGTGGTGGCGCCGCTGGCGCCGCTGACCGCCGAGGAGATCTGGCGCGGGCTGACCGGCGAGCGCTCGGTGCACCTGACCGACTGGCCGGACGCGGCGCGGTTCCCGGCCGACCACGACCTGGTCGCGGCGATGGACGCCACCCGCGACGTCTGCTCGGCGGCGCTGTCGCTGCGCAAGGCCAAGGGGCTGCGGGTCCGGCTGCCTTTGGCGAAGCTCACCGTCGCCTCGCCGGCGGCGGAGCAGCTGCGGCCGTTCGCCGACCTCGTCGCCGACGAGGTGAACGTGAAGGCGGTGGAGGTCACCGGCGAGGTGTCCGCGTACTGCCAGCAGGTGCTGACCGTGGTGCCGCGCGCGCTCGGCCCGCGCGTCGGCAAGCAGGTCCAGCAGGTCATCAGGGCGGTCAAGGCGGGCGACTGGGAGCTGGTCGACGGCGCTCCCGTCGCCGCCGGGGTCACCCTCGCCGAGGGCGAGTACGAGCTGCGGCTGGTCGCGGCCGACGCCGAGCACTCCGCGCCGCTGCCCGGCGGGGAGGGCGTGGTCGTGCTGGACACCGAGGTCACCCCGGAGCTGGCGGCCGAGGGGCTGGCCCGCGACGTCGTCCGGGTGGTGCAGCAGGCCCGCCGGGACGCCGACCTGGACGTGTCGGACCGGATCGTGGTGGCGCTGTCGGCCTCCGAGCAGGTGCGCGCGGCGGTCGCCGGCTACACCGACTTCGTGGCCCGGGAGGTGCTCGCCGACACCGTCGACTTCGCCGACGGGGTGGAGGGCTTCACCGGAGAGGTCGGCGAGGGCGACCGGGTGACGGTCGTCGTCCGCCGGGTATGAGGAAGTGACGATGGTGGTGGTCCGGCGGCGCGCCGCCGGACCACCACCACCGCCGGCACGCCTGCCCAGCAGCCGGTCGGCCCGCCACCCCCGTATGACGGTGTGGATCCGTCCGCTACCGTGACAGCGCCCGCCCGCACACGATCCGCCGGAGGACCAGTGCCCCTGCTCTACACCATCGGCAAGCTCACCGTGGCGCCCGCGCTCCGGCTGGCCTTCCGCCCGACCGTGGAGGGGTTGGAGCACATTCCGGAGACCGGCGGCGCGATCTTCGCGGGCAACCACCTCTCGGTCGCCGACGAGCTCTTCCTCGGCACCGTGGTGCCCCGGCACCTGGCATTCTGGGCCAAGTCGGAATACTTCAAGGGCACCGGCCCGAAGGGCGCCTTCTCCAAGTTCGTGCTCACCGGCCTGGGAGCGATCCCGGTCGAGCGGGCCGGCGGCCGGGCGGCACTGTCCGCATTCGACGCCGCCATCCCGGTGCTCAAGGCCGGCGACCTCGTCGCCGTCTATCCCGAGGGGACGCGGTCGCCGGACGGCCGGCTCTACCGGGGGCGCACCGGCGCGGCCCGGCTGGCGGTCGCGGCCGGCGTGCCGGTCATCCCGGTCGGCATGCTGGGCACCGACAAGGCCCAGCCCATCGGCACCCGGGTGCCGCGCCCCGGCCGCGCCAAGATCACCGTACGGTTCGGCAAGCCGCTGGACTTCACCGGCCGGCCCGACGACCGCACCTCCCTGCGGGAGATGACCGACGAGATCATGGCCGAGATCCAGAAGCTCACCGGCCAGGAGTACGTCCCCCGCTACGCCCCGCCGCGCGCCCAGTCCACCGCCCCCGACGACCGTTCGGCCTGAGCCCACGCCACCACGCCGGTCCCGTGGCCGGCATCCGGCGGGCCGGCCCTGGTGGCGGCTCAGCCCTGCCCGGTGGTGACGATCTGCTCCCGTAGCCGGCCGAGCAGGGCGGCGCTGTCGTCGACGGAGAGCCGGGTGAAGACACCGGTGGCAATGCTGCCGTGGTCGACCGAGGTGCAGACGACCACGTCGGCGCCGTCGGCGCTGCCCACCGCGCAGCGCTCGTGCCGGCCGCGTACGCCGGTGTCGACCACCTGCGCCTCGCCGAGCGAGTACGGCCCGGTCAGCCGGGTGATCTCCTCCTCCGCGTCCGACTCCGGAGTGAACCGGAACCCGGTGCCGCCGAAGACCGTCACCCGCTTGCCGGCGGACGTGCCGTAGACGCCGGCGAAGGTGTCCTCGGCCAGCCAGTGCGCCTTGCGGACCTCCGACTCCAGTCGCTCGGCGGTCTCCTTGCTGCCCTGGTCGTCGCGGAGCCGCAGGTCCGCCACCTCGGCGGGGAGGGTGGCGTTGGCCGGGTACTGCGTCATCATCGGCGTCCCGTAGTAGACCGGGCAGCCGCAGCAGCAGAGCAGCGTGAGCAGCAGCATCCACGGCCAGCGGCGACGCTTGCGGACGGCCACCGGGACGTACCCCCCGGGGGCCTGGGGTCCGGGCGGCGGCGCGGCCGGCGGCGTCTTCGCGCGCCGCTGCCGGGGCGGCGCGGGCGGTGGGGGCGGGGGCGCCGCCCGCTGCGCCGGGAGGGGCGCCCGGGAGACCGGCGGCGAGACCGGCCGGGCTACCGGCGGGGCGTGGTGCGGTCGGGCGGGCGGGGGCGGCGCGGGCGGCTGGACGGCCGGCGCGGCCGGATAGGGCAGGGTCGGTGGCAGCGGAGGCAGCTCGGCCGGCGGCAGGTCCCAGCCGCCGGTGTCCACGCCGGCCCACGGGTCCACCGGGGTGCGGTGCTCGGGCGGCTCCGTCGGAAGCGGCGGCACGGGAGTGGGCTCGGCGGACTCGCCCCAGGCCCGCCTGCGCGGCGGCGGGGGAGGAACCGACGCGGAGCCGCTCCACCGGGGCGCGGGCGGCTGCTCGTCGGCGGGCAGCATCCGGGTGCCCTGCGGGCCGACCGCCGGGCCGTTCCCGGCGGGACCGTCGGGGGTGGGCGGGCGGGTGTCCCGTGGCCCGTCGGCCGGCGCATCCGTCGCCGGGCCGTCGGTGGGGAGCATCCGGGTGCCCTGCGGCCCGTCGGCCGGCGCATCCGTCGCCGGGCGGTCCGTGGGGAGCATCCGGGTGCCCTGCGGGCCGACCGCCGGGCGGTCGGCGACGGGACCGTCGGCGGGCAGCGGACGGGTGGCGCCGGACTCGGCGGCGTCTCCCGGTTCGGCGAGCCCCGCCGGCCCGGCGGGGC
>NZ_JBSGDY010000254.1:0-6388 GCF_053602615.1 Micromonospora sp. NPDC004336 | reverse complement strand
GCCGCACTCCGGGGCCGCACACCGGGACGGCACGCCGAAGCCGCACTCCGGGGCCGCACGCCGGGACGGCACGCCGGGGCCGCAGGCCGGGGCGGTCGGGGCGCGTGCCCCGGCCGCCCCGGCGCGGCCGGTCAGCGCATCGTGTCGGTGCGGCGGGCGTCGAGCATGAGCTCGTAGTGCAGCACGCGGCGCTTCGGGGCCGTCTCCAGGTATTCGTAGGCGAGCAGTTCACCGTTCGACGGGTGGAAGACCAGCAGCATCTGCGCCCGCTCCGGGTATTCCCCCGCCGGTGGGACGAGGTCGGCGGTGACGGCCACGCCCTGGCGGCCGGCCCGGTCGACGACCCGGCCGCGCCAGACGAAGCCGGGCTTCTCCGCGAGGATGGTGAGGAGGTCGGCCCGGGTCCGCTTCGGCACCAGGTAGCTGCTGTAGAGGTGGTACGTGCGCATCGCCAGCTCGCCCGCCGGCTTCTCGGACCCGAGCCGGCGCTCGAGTTCCGCCCGGTCGGCCGGCAACGGCCTGCCCTGCGAGTCGCGCGGGATCTCCTGGATCCCTTCCGGCGGCCTGGTGCCCGAGGGGGTGGCGTGGGGCGTCTGCGGCTGCCTAGACCAGTATTCCCGGGATGCCGCGTCGGGGAACTCGGCGCCCAGGACCCGGTCGTCCTGCCACTGCCTGCCGTCGTCCGCCGCCCAGTGGCGGCGTTCCTGCACGAAGTTCATCGTGTGGCCGTTGGGCGACGACATCGCCGCCCCGCCCCAGGACTTGGTGTGGTGGTAGGAGTAGCGGCCACCGGTCGCGTCCTGCGGGCCGTCGACCAGGCGGGCGGCGAGCGCCCGCAGGTGCCGGCCGGCCGGCTCGCCCGCGGCGATCTCGTAGGCCACCGGAACGAGCACGGTCCCGTCGACCGGCTGCGCGGGCACCGCACCGGTGGGCGCCCCGTCCCGGAGCACCTGCGCCACCCCGGCGGAGCCGAGCACGGCCAGCGCGGCGGCCGCGCCGACGAGCATGGCGCGGCGGGACGCGCCGCGCCGCGCCGGGCCGGCCGGGGTCGCGGTCGCGGCCTCCGCGCGGAGGATCAGGTCGTGGGCGGTGCGGGGCGACGGGGGTACGACGGCGTCCCGCGCCGGGTCGGCCGGGCCCAGGAGCTCCCGGATCTGCTGCTTGGTGTGCATGCTGCTGCTCCTCTCAGACGTGGACGGACGCCGGTCGGGCGCCGCGGGCGGGGGCGGGGGCGACCAGGGCGGTGCGCAGTCGGCGCCGGGCCCGGTAGAGCCGCACGGCGGCGGCGGACCGGGTGCAGCCCAGGACGACGGCGGCGTCGCCGACGCTCAGGTCCTCCCAGCCGACCAGCCGGAGGATCTCCTGGTCGGTCTCGGACAGGGTGCACAGCGCCCGGTGCAGGTCGAGCATCGGCACGACGGCGTCGGGTCCGACGATTCGTGCCGGTACGTGGTCCGCCTCGGCGAGCGGCAGCAGGCTCGGGCCGTCGCGCCGGGACCGCCACCGGTTCGCCACGACGTGCCGCGCCACGGCGTAGAGCCAGGGAAGGGCGCGTTCCGGCACCTCGCCGCGCCGCCGCCAGACGACGACGAACACGTCCTGGGCGAGTTCGGCCGCCGCGTCGGCATCGGGGAGCCGACGCATGCCGTATCTGACGATGTCCGGGTAGTGCGCGGCGTAGAGGCTGGTGAACCAGCCCTCGCCCCGCTCACCCACGGGTTTCACTATCGATCTCCCGACCGCAGTTCCTGACAGGGACACCACGTATGTGTCGCGGGCGGGGCGGATCGTTACCGGCAGCCGGGGCGGAAGTCACCGGCCGGGGCGGGAACTCACCGGCCGGGAAGCGGAACGGCCTGTCGGCCGGGGTGGAGGTCACCGACCGGGGTGGGACGGGCTCTCGGCCGGGGCCGCCCGCCCCGGCGGTCGGGGCGGGCGGGGTGGCGTGGGCGCCGCTAGAAGCGGGGCATGCCGCCGAACTGGCGGTCGCCGGCGTCGCCGAGGCCCGGCACGATGAACTTCCGGTCGTTGAGGCCCTCGTCGATCGAGGCGGTGACCAGGCGCAGCGGCAGGCCGGAGCGCTCCAGCCGCTCGATGCCGACGGGGGCGGCGAGCACGCAGAGCACGGTGATGTCGGTGCAGCCCCGGTCGGCCAGCAGTCGGCAGCAGTGCTCCAGGGAGCCACCGGTGGCGAGCATCGGGTCGAGCACCAGCACCGGCAGGCCGCTCAGGTCCCGGGGCAGCGACTCCATGTAGGCGCGCGGCTCGTACGTCTCCTCGTCGCGGGCCAGGCCGACGAAGCCCATCGACGACTCCGGCAGCAGGCCGAGCGCGGCGTCGGCCATGCCCAGGCCGGCCCGCAGCACCGGCACCAGCAGCGGCGGGTTCGCCAGCCGGGTGCCCTCGGTGCCGGTGACGGGCGTCTGCACCGGGTACTTCTCGACGGGGAACGAGCGCGCGGCCTCGTACACCAGCATGGTGGTGAGTTCGTGCAGCGCCGCCCGGAACGAGGAGGAGTCGGTGCGCGCGTCCCGCATGGCGGTCAGCCGCGACTGGGCGAGCGGGTGGTCAATGACGTGTACGTCCACGATCGCTCAACCTACCGGTCCGCGCGCCCCGGCACTGCGGGTGCGGCCCGACCAGCGACGTCGCTCACCACCGGGCCCGCCCGCCCGACCGTGACCAAGATCACGCAGCGGTCGGATGCGTAGACTTCGGGGCATGACGGCGACAGCGACGTCGGCCCGGTCGGAGCTCTCCGAGCTGGGACGATCCGAGACCGCTCTGCGGACCTTCCTGCACGGCCTGCCCGGCGTGGACCAGGTCGGCGCGGAGCAGCGGGCGGCACAGCTCGGCACCCGCTCCATCAAGACCACGGCCAAGGCGCAGGCGATCGACCTGGCGATCCGGATGGTCGACCTGACCACCCTGGAGGGGGCCGACACCCCCGGCAAGGTGCGGGCGCTGGCCGCGAAGGCGCTGCGCCCCGACCCGGCCGACCCGTCCTGCCCGCACGTCGGGGCGGTCTGCGTCTACCCGGCGATGGTCCCGCACGTGGCCGAGGTGCTGCGGGGCAGCGGTGCCGGGTCCGGGCGGCCATCCGGCGGATCGGAACAGGCGAACGGCGCCGCGCCGGCCGGACCTGGCATTGTGCACCTGGCCAGCGTGGCGACCGCCTTCCCGTCGGGCCAGGCGCCGCTGGAGGTCAAGCTCGCCGACACCCGGGCCGCCGTCGAGGCGGGCGCCGACGAGATCGACATGGTGATCAACCGGGGCGCGTTCCTGGCCGGGCGCTACCAGGAGGTGTACGACGAGATCGTCGCCACCAAGGAGGCCTGCGGGGACGCCCACCTCAAGGTGATCCTGGAGACCGGCGAGCTGGCCACGTACGACAACGTGCGCCGCGCCTCCTGGCTGGCGATGCTGGCCGGCGGCGACTTCATCAAGACCTCCACCGGCAAGGTCCCGGTCGCGGCGACGCCCCCGGTGACGCTGGTGATGCTGGAGGCGGTCCGCGACTTCCGGGCCGCGACCGGCCGGCAGGTCGGCGTGAAGCCGGCCGGCGGCATCAAGACCACCAAGGACGCCATCAAGTACCTGGTGATGGTCAACGAGACCGTCGGCGCGGACTGGCTGGACCCGGACTGGTTCCGCTTCGGCGCGTCCAGCCTGCTCAACGACCTGCTCATGCAGCGCACCAAGCTGACGACCGGCACCTACTCCGGTCCCGACTACTTCACCCTGGACTGAGAGCCGATGTTCGAATACGCACCCGCCCCCGAGTCCCGCTCGGTGGTGGACCTCAAGCCCTCCTACGGGCTGTTCATCGACGGACGGTTCGTCGACCCGGCCGACGGCGGCAGCTTCAAGTCGATCAACCCGGCCTCCGAGGAGGTGCTGGGTGAGATCGCCGAGGGCGGCAGCCAGGACGTCGAGCGCGCCGTCCGCGCCGCCCGCACCGCGTACGAGAAGGTCTGGGGTCCGATGCCGGGCCGCGACCGGGCCAAGTACCTGTTCCGGATCGCCCGGCTCATCCAGGAGCGCTCCCGCGAGCTGGCCGTGCTGGAGTCGCTCGACAACGGCAAGCCGATCAAGGAGTCCCGCGACGTCGACCTGCCCCTGGTCGCAGCGCACTTCTTCTACTACGCCGGCTGGGCCGACAAGCTGGAGCACGCCGGGTTCGGGGCGAACCCCCGGCCCCTCGGCGTGGCCGCGCAGGTCATCCCGTGGAACTTCCCGCTGCTGATGCTGGCGTGGAAGATCGCCCCGGCGCTGGCCGCCGGCAACACGGTGGTGCTCAAGCCGGCCGAGACGACCCCGCTGACCGCGCTGCTCTTCGCCGAGATCTGCCAGCAGGCCGACCTGCCCGCCGGCGTGGTCAACATCGTCACGGGCGCCGGCGACACGGGCCGCGCGCTGGTCGAGCACCCGGGCGTGGACAAGGTCGCCTTCACCGGCTCGACCGAGGTGGGCCGGGCCATCGCCCGCTCGGTGGCCGGCACCCGCAAGAAGCTCACCCTGGAGCTGGGCGGCAAGGCGGCCAACATCGTCTTCGACGACGCGCCGATCGACCAGGCGGTCGAGGGGATCGTCAACGGGATCTTCTTCAACCAGGGGCACGTCTGCTGCGCCGGCTCCCGGCTGCTGATCCAGGAGAACGTCGCCGACCGGGTGCTGGAGTCGCTGAAGCGGCGGATGGCCCAGCTGCGCGTCGGCGACCCGCTGGACAAGAACACCGACATCGGCGCGATCAACTCGGCCGCCCAGCTCGCCCGGATCCGGGAGCTGTCCGACGCGGGGTCCGCCGAGGGCGCGGAGCGCTGGTCGCCGCCGTGCGAGCTGCCGGAGCGCGGCTTCTGGTTCGCGCCGACGATCTTCACCGGGGTCACCCAGGCGCACCGGATCGCCCGGGAGGAGATCTTCGGCCCGGTGCTGTCCGTGCTGACGTTCCGCACTCCGGCCGAGGCCGTCGAGAAGGCCAACAACACGCCGTACGGGCTGTCGGCCGGGATCTGGACCGACAAGGGCTCCCGGATCCTGTGGATGGCCGACCGGCTGCGCGCCGGGGTGGTCTGGGCCAACACGTTCAACAAGTTCGACCCCACCTCGCCGTTCGGCGGCTACAAGGAGTCGGGCTACGGTCGCGAGGGCGGCCGGCACGGGCTGGAGGGCTACCTCAATGTCTGAGCGGGTCGCGGTACGCAAGACGTACAAGCTCTTCATCGGCGGGAAGTTCCCGCGCAGCGAGTCGGGACGGTCGTATCTCGTGCAGGACGCCAACGTTTCCCTCGCCTCCCGCAAGGACGCGCGGGACGCCGTCGTCGCCGCCCGCGCCGCCGTCAAGGGCTGGGCCGGGGCGACCGCGTACAACCGGGGTCAGATCCTCTACCGGGTGGCCGAGATGCTGGAGGGCCGGCGCGAGCAGTTCGTCGCCCTCGGCGTGCCCGGCGACGAGGTCGACGCGGCCGTGGACCGCTGGGTCTGGTACGCGGGCTGGTCCGACAAGCTCCCCCAGGTGTACGGCGGCGCCAACCCGGTCGCCGGGCCGTACTTCAACCTGTCGGCGCCCGAGCCGACCGGCGTGGTGGCCGTGGTGGCCCCCGAGTCCCCGGCGCTGCTCGGCCTGGTCAGCGTGATCGCCCCGGCGATCGTCACCGGCAACACGGTGGTGGTGGCGACCTCGCCGACGCAGCCGCTGGCGGCGGTGACCCTGGCCGAGGTGCTCGCCACCTCCGACCTGCCCGGCGGGGTGGTGAACCTGCTCACCGGCCGGATCACCGAGACCGTGCCGGCGCTGGCCGCCCACATGGACGTCAACGCCATCGACCTGACCGGGGTGGCCGACGCCGAGCTGGCGGCCGAGCTGGAGGTGAAGGCGGCGGAGAACCTCAAGCGGGTGCTCCGGCCGGCCCCGGCCGACCACGACTGGACCGCCGACCCGGGCATCACCCGGATGACCAGCCTGCTGGAGACGAAGACGGTCTGGCACCCGAAGGGCGTCTGAGTCACACCCCGGGTGGGGTCTCCGGCCCCCCGGAACCCCACCCCGCCCCCTCCTCCCACCGCACCACCGCAAGATCGCACCGTCGCACCACCGCGCCACCGCAAGATCGCTAGGCCGCACCGCCGCAAGGCCGCACCGCCGCGCCATGCAAGATCGCACCGCCGCGCCGCCGCGCCGCCGCGAGATCGCATCGCCGCGCCGCCGCGCCGCCGCAAGATCGCACAACATCCGGGAAACAGTGGCCTCGGCGCGAGCGGAGGGGACTCTTTCCTGGTTGTAGCGCGATCTTGCGGCGGCGGGACACACCGGAGGCCGGGGGCAGGGCAGGGCGGGGCAGGGCGGGGCGGGGCCGAGCAGCGCGGGGTAGGACCGGGCAGGGCCGGG
>NZ_JBSGDY010000253.1:0-6540 GCF_053602615.1 Micromonospora sp. NPDC004336 | reverse complement strand
CGTCGCCGGGCAGCACGTCGGCGGTCATCGCGGTCAGGACGCTCTGCGGGCCGACCTCCAGGAACGTGTCGACCCCGGCGGCCCGCAGGGCGGTGACCCCGTCGGCGAAACGCACCGCCTCCCGGACGTGCCGCACCCAGTACTCCGGGGTGCGCATCTCGTCGGCGTCGGCGAGCGTGCCGGTCACGTTCGACACGACCGGCAGCAGCGGCGCCGCGAACGTCAGCCCGGACAGGACGGCCCGGAACTCGTCGAGCATCGGCTCCATCAGCGGGCTGTGGAACGCGTGACTGACCGTGAGGCGGCGGGTGCGGATGCCCCGCTCGCGCCACACTCGCTCCACCTCGTCCAGCGCGTCGACGGCACCGGAGACCACCACGGACGTCGGCCCGTTGACCGCCGCGATCCCGACGCGATCGGTCAGCCCGGCGATCGACTCCACCACTGACGTCGGCCCGTTGACCGCCGCGATGTCGACCCGATCGGTCAGGGCGGCGATCGACTCCACCACCGCCTCTTCCGAAGCCGCGACCGCCAGCATCCCCCCGCCGGCCGGCAGCGCCTGCATCAACCGACCCCGCGCCGCCACCAACGCGGCGGCGTCGGCCAGCGACAACACCCCCGCCACGTGCGCGGCCGTCACCTCACCGATCGAGTGCCCGCCCACGAGGTCCGGCACGACGCCGAACGACTCCACCAGGCGGAACAGTGCCACCTCGACCGCGAACAGGCCCGCCTGCGTGAAGACGGTCTGGTCCAGCAGCTCCGCCTCCGGCGTGCCCGCCTCGGCGAACAACACCTCCCGCAACGGACGCGGCAGCAACACGTCCAGGTGCGCGCACACCTCGTCCAGCGCGGCCGCGAACACCGGGAACCGCGCGGACAGCTCCCGGCCCATCCCGGCGCGCTGCGCGCCCTGACCCGAGAAGAGCACCGCGACCTGGCCCCGCTGCCCGGCGGAGCCGGTCACGACGGCCCCGGACGGGTCGCCCGCGTCGAGGGCCCGCAGCGCGGCGAGCAGGTCGTCCCGGTCGGCCACCACGGCGACGGCGCGCCGCTCCAACGCGGGCCGGGTGCTGACGGAGGACCAGGCCACGTCCAGCGGACGCGGGGCCTCGTCGGCGGCGAGCCAGCGCGCCCACCGGCCGGCCTGGCCGGCCAGGGCCGCGTCGGAGCGCGCGGAGAGCAGCACCGGTACGACCGGCGGCACGTCGCGGGCGACGATCTCACCCTCGACCGCCTCGGCGGCCGGCTGCTCGATGATCACGTGCGCGTTCGTGCCGGAGATGCCGAACGACGACACCGCCGCCCGACGCGGCCGGTCCACCTGCGGCCACGGGGTGGGTTCGGTCGCGAGGGCCACGGCCCCAGCCGTCCAGTCGATGTGGGGGGACGGCTCGTCCACGTGCAGGGTCGGCGGGACGAGACCGTGGCGCATCGCCAGCACCATCTTGATCACACCGGCCACACCGGCGGCGGCCTGCGTGTGCCCGATGTTCGACTTCACCGACCCCAGCAGCAGCGGCCGATCCTGCGGCCGGTCCTGCCCGTACGTCGCCAGCAGGGCCTGCGCCTCGATCGGGTCACCCAGCGTCGTGCCCGTGCCGTGCGCCTCCACGGCGTCCACGTCCGCCGGAGACAGGCGCGCGTTGGCCAGGGCCTGGCGGATCACCCGCTGCTGCGACGGGCCGTTCGGGGCCGTCAGCCCGTTCGACGCGCCGTCCTGGTTCACGGCCGTGCCGCGCACCACAGCGTAGATGCGCCGGCCCTCGCGCTGGGCGTCGGAGAGGCGCTGCACGAGCAGCACGCCGACGCCCTCGGACCAGCCGGTGCCGTCGGCCGACGCCGCGAACGACTTGCAGCGGCCGTCGGCCGACAGGCCCCGCTGCCGGGAGAACTCGACGAACGTCCCCGGCGTCGCCATCACCGTCACGCCCCCGGCCAACGCCAGATCGCACTCGCCGGAGCGCAACGCCTGCGCGGCGAGGTGCAGCGCCACGAGGCTGGACGAGCACGCCGTGTCGACGGTGACCGCCGGGCCCTCCAGCCCGAACGTGTACGCCACCCGACCGGACAGCACGCTGCCGGACGTGCCGGTCCCGACGTAGCCCTCCACCTCGGTCGGCAGGTCCATGAGCCGGGAGGCGTAGTCGTGGTACATGACGCCGGCGAAGACACCCGTCCGGCTGCCCCGCAACCGCTGCGGGTCCAGCCCGGCGGACTCGAACGACTCCCACGACGCCTCCAACAGCAGCCGCTGCTGCGGATCCATCGCGAGGGCCTCACGCGGCGAGATGCCGAAGAACGCGGGGTCGAACTCGCTGGCGCCGTAGAGGAAGCCACCGTGGCGCGTATACGACGTACCGCTGCGGTTCGGGTCGGGGTCGAACAGCGACTCCAGGTCCCAGCCGCGGTCCGCCGGGAACTCGGAGATCCCGTCGCCGCCGCCGGCCAGCAGCTCCCACAGCTCGTCGGGGGAGTCCACCCCGCCCGGGTAGCGGCAGGCCATGCCCACGATCGCGATCGGCTCGTCGGTGCCGACGACCGGGCCGGCGACCGGGCCGGCGGTCGACTGGCGCACCCCGGCCAACTCCGACCACAGGTGGTCGGCGAGCACGGCCGGGGTCGGGTGGTCGAAGACCAGCGTCGAGGCCAGCCGCAGCCCGGTGGCCGCGTTCAACCGGTTACGCAGGTCCACCGCCGTCAGCGAGTCGAAGCCCAGCTCCCGGAACGCCCGGTCCGCCGGCACCGACTCCGCGCCGCCGTGCCCCAACACCTGCGCCACCAGGCCCCGCACCAGCACGTCGACCTGGGCGCGGCCCTCGTCCTCGGTCAGCCCGGCGAGCCGGTCGGCCCAACCGCCACCGCCCTGCCCCGCCTGGCGGCGGGTGCTGGCCACGCCGATCAGGGTGCGCAGCACGGCCGGCACGGGGCCGCCGGCGGTCGCCGCCCGCAGCGCCGGCACGTCGATCACGGCCGGTACGAGGGCCGCCCGGTCGGCGCCCAGCGCGGCGTCGAACAGCTCCAGTCCGGTCTCGGCGCTCATCGGCGTCAGACCCGCGCGCGCGGACCGCGCCCGATCAGCCTCCTCGATCGACGCCGCCATGCCGGCGGTGTCCCACATCCCCCACGCCAGGCTGACGGCCGGCAGTCCGAGCTGCCGCCGGTGGACCGCCAACCCGTCGAGGAACGCGTTGCCCGCCGCGTACGCCGACTGGCCCGGCGAACCCAGCACACCCGCCACCGACGAGAACACCACGAACAGGTCCAGGTCCAGGCCCGCCGTCGCCTCGTGCAGGAACCACCCCGCCGACACCTTCGGCGCCAACACCCCCGCCAGGCGCTCGGCGGTCAGCCCCTCCACGACACCGTCGTCCAGGACGCCGGCGGTGTGCACCACACCCGCCAGCCGGCCCCCGGCGGTGATCTCGCCGACCAGACCGGACACCTGGTCCCGGTCCGTCACGTCGCAGGCGACCACCCGCACCGACGCACCCAGCGCCGACAGCCGCTCCGACAACTCACCCGCGCCCGCGGCCTCCGGGCCACGCCGCGACACCAGCACCAGCGACCGCACGCCGTGCGCCGACACCAGGTGCTCCGCGACCAGCGCCCCGAGCGCGCCCGTACCGCCGGTCACCAGCACCGCACCGTCGCCCAGGCCGGGCGTCTGCGCGGCCGTGATGCCGGCCCGGACCAGGCGCGGCGAGTACACCGCTCCCTCGCGGACGGCCAGCTGGCCGCCGGTCGCGGCCGGCTCCCGCAGGACGCCGTCCAGCAGGGCCACCAGCGCGGCATCCGGGTCACCGTCGACGTCCGCGAGGACGATGCGGCCCGGGTGCTCCGACTGCGCCGACCGCAGCAGACCCCACACCGCCGCACCGGCCAGGTCGGTCACCTGGTCGTCGTCGCCGACGGACACCGCGCCCCGGGTCACCACCACGAGCCGCGCGTCCGCCAGGGCGTCCGCCGCGAGCCAGGACCGCACCGTCGCCAGCACGTCCGAGGCCACCGCCCGGACCGAGTCCGGCGTCGCCGCCGCCGACCCGGGCGCGGGGAACACCGGCAGCAGCAGCGTCCGGGGGACGGACTCCTCCCCCGCGACCGCCGCCACGTCGGGGTACGCGGGCACTCCGACGGGTGCCACCAGCTCCCGGCCGCCGGTCACCAGCGCCCATCCGGAAAGCTCCCCGGCGGGCGCGGCCTCCACGGCCGGCCACCGCAGCTCGAACAGCGACCGCGCGGCCACGCCCGGCGCGGCCACGCCGGTCAGCTCCCGCAGGACGAGGGAGTCCACCGACACGACCGGCGCGCCCACCTCGTCGTACGCGGCCAGCCGCAGCCCGGAGCTGTCGCGGGTCAGGCGCACCCGCAGGGCCCCCGCCCCCGAGGCGTGCACCTGCACGCCCTCGAACGCGAACGGCACCCGTGGCCCGTCCGGCTCCTCGCCGCCGAGCAGCAGCCCGATCGGGTGCAGGGCGGCGTCCAGCAGCGCCGGGTGCACGCCGAACCCGGCGGCCTCCGTCGCGGCGCCGTCCGGCAGGACCACCTCGGCGTACACCTCGGTGCCGCTGGTCCAGGCACGCCGGAGCCCCTGGAAGGCCGGCCCGTACGTCAGGCCGTGTTCCGCCAGCGTCGGGTACCAGCCCGCCAGGTCCACCTCGGTCGCGCCGGCGGGGGGCCAGGTGACGGGGTCCGGCTCGGCGGCGGTGGAGGGCTCCAGCACGCCCTCCGCGTGTCGGGTCCAGCCCGCCCCGGGGTCGTCGTCGGGGCGGGAGTAGACGGCGACGGGACGCTGCGGCGACTCCGACGTGGACACCCGCACCTGGATCCGCACGCCTCCCGTTCCGGGGAGGGCCAGCGGGGCGGCCACGGTCAGCTCCCGCAGCCGGGAGAGGCCCACCTCGTCGCCGGCCCGCACGGCCAGCTCGACCAGGGCGGTGCCCGGCACCAGCGTCAGCCCGGAGACCGTGTGGTCGGCCAGCCACGGGTGCGTGGCCAGGGAGAGCCGGCCCGTCAGCACCATCTCGTCGTCGCCGGCCAGGTCGACGGTCGCGCCGAGCAGCGGGTGTTCGGCGCGGCCGAGCCCGGCCCCGGACACGTCGCCCGTACGCGCCCGGTTGGCGGCGGGCCAGTAGCGCTGGTGCTGGAAGGCGTACGTGGGCAGGTCGACCCGGCGCGCGCCGGTGTCGGCGAACCACTGCCGCCAGGTCACCGGGACGCCGTGGACGTGCAGCTCGGCGAGGGCGGTCAGCAGCGCCTGCACCTCGGGGCGGTCCCGGCGCTGGGCGGCGACGGCCAGCGCGGCGTCGTCGTCGGGCAGCATGTCGGCGGTCATCGCGGTCAGCACGCTCTGCGGGCCGACCTCCAGGAACGCGTCGGCGCCGGCATCGCGCAGGGCGGCGAGCCCGTCGGCGTACCGGACGGCCTCGCGGACGTGCCGCACCCAGTAGTCGGCCGTGCGGATCTCGTCGCCAGCCAGCGCACCGGTCACGTTCGACACGACCGGCAGCAACGGCGCGGAGAACGTCAGCCCCTCCAGGACCGTGCGGAACTCGTCGAGCATCGGCTCCATCAGCGGGCTGTGGAACGCGTGGCTCACGGTCAGCCGACGGACCCGTACGCCCCGGTCCCGCCAGACCCGCTCCACCTCGTCGAGCGCCTCGACGGCACCGGAGACGACCACGGCGGTGGGCCCGTTGACGGCCGCGATGCCGAGTCGATCCGTCAGCCCGGCGAGAGAATCCGCCACCGCAGCCTCGTCGGCGGCCACGGCCAGCATCCCGCCACCGTTCGGCAACGCCTGCATCAACCGGCCCCGGGCCGCCACCAGCGCACACGCGTCGGCCAGCGACAACACGCCCGCCACATGGGCCGCCGTCACCTCGCCGATCGAGTGACCGGCCAGCATGTCCGGCACGATCCCGAACGACTCGACCAGGCGGAACAGCGCCACCTCGACCGCGAACAGACCGGCCTGCGTGAAGACGGTCTGGTCCAGCAGCTCCGCCCCGGCGGAACCCGCGTCGGCGAACAGCACCTCCCGCAACGGGCGCGGCAGCAGCGGGTCGAGCTGCGCGCACACCTCGTCCAGCGCGGTCGCGAACACCGGGAACTGCGCGGACAGCTCCCGGCCCATGCCGGCGCGCTGCGCGCCCTGGCCGGAGAAGAGCAGGGCGAGCTGGCCGCGTCGGCCGGTGGTGCCGGAGACGACCGTACCGGTGGGGTCGCCGTCGGCGAGGGCGGTCAGCGCGGCGACCAGGCCGGCCGGGTCGGCGGCGGTGACCACGGCCCGGTGCTCCAGCGCGGGCCGGGTGGTCACGGAGGACCAGGCGACGTCCAGCGGGCGGTGCGTCTCGTCGGCCGCGAGCCAGCGCGCCCACCGGCCCGCCTGGGCGGCCAGGGCCGCATCGGAGCGGGCCGAGAGCAGCACCGGCACCACCGGCGGCACGTTCCGGGTGACGATCTCGCCCTCGACCGCCTCGGCGGGCGGCTGCTCGATGATCACGTGCGCGTTCGTGCCGGAGATGCCGAACGACG
>NZ_JBSGDY010000252.1:0-6598 GCF_053602615.1 Micromonospora sp. NPDC004336 | reverse complement strand
CCCGCCCCGACCCGGCCGGCCGGGCCGGGGGTGCGTTGGCCCACGGCGGCCTGTCGGGCCGCGGTCAGCTCCCGGGCTTCGGGAAGGCGACGGGGGACCGGAGCCCGTCGCGGCCGACCGCCCGGACACCGAAGAAGACGTTGTCCTTGGACAGGTCGACGGTCGCCTCCGTGACGTCGCCGACGTCGACGACGCGCTGCCAGTCGGCCGCCGTCGTCTCCCGCCACACCACCTCGTAGCCGGCCACGCCCGGCTCGTCGCCCCGCTGCCAGCGCAGGGTGGTGTCGTTGGTGAGGTTCGTCGTGACGATCACCGCCCCCCTGGGCGTGCCGGGCGCGCGGGCCAGGGACCACAGCGCCGCGCCGTTGACCCGGGCCACCCGGGCGATGTACGCGAAGTCGCAGAACTCCGGCAGGTCGCCGTACTGCCTGCCGTCGACGACCCGGACGTCCTGGTGCTGGTGGGCGAAGTCCTCGTGGGGCTCGGTGAACCGGCCGGCCGGCCAGCCCTCGCGCAGGAACGGGATGTGGTCGCTGCCGCGCAGGTACCGGTCGCGGCGGTAGATCACCCGCACCCGCATCCCGGTGGCGTCGTTGTCGGCGACGTCGGTGACGAACCGGGCGAGTTGCCGGGACGAGGAGTCGTTCTCGCCGCCGACCGACTGCCGCACGGTCGCCTCGGCCGGGGTCTCCGCCGTCGGCACCCCCTCGGCGAACAGCCGGAGGGTGCGCGGGTCGCGGGTGCCGTCGTCGGCGGTGCTGCTGCCGACGATGTCGTTGCTGAACATGCCCTGCACGTCGGCCCCGGCCGCATTGAGCTGCCGGGCCAGGTGGGTCGAGCCGTACAGCCCCTGCTCCTCGCCGGCCACCGCGGCGAAGACGATCGTGGCGGCCGTCCGGCGGGTGGCCATCAACCGGGCCAGCTCCAGCACCACCGCCACACCCGAGGCGTCGTCGTCCGCGCCGGGCGCGTCGGCGACCGCGTCCGCCACGTCGGAGGCACGGGAGTCGTAGTGGCCCGTGACCACGTACGTCCGGTTCGGCGCGGTGTCCCCGCGCAGGGTGGCCACGACGTTGGTGATCCGGGTGGCGGTGGGGATGCGCGGCGCGGGCTCCTGCACGTAGGACTGGAGTTCGACGGTCATCCGGCCGCCGGAGGCGGCGGCGTACGCGGTCATCCGCTCGTGGATCCAGTCGCGGGCGGCGCCGATGCCGCGGACCGGGTCGTCCTGGCTGGAGAGGGTGTGCCGGGTGCCGAACGCGGCCAGCCGGCGCACGGTGGCCTCGATCCGCTCCGGATCGACGCGCCGCAGCAGCTCGCGCAGCTCGCGGTCGGGCGCCTGGGGGTGGATTCGGCGCCCGGGACCGGGCGGCGGCGCGGCGGCGCGCGCGGCGGCCGGCTCGGCGACCAGGGGTACGGCGACGGTGGCGGCGGCGGAGGCGGACAGGAAGGTGCGCCGGGTCGACCTCGCGGATCGGCCGCCGGCGGTGTCGTGGGAGCCCATCCCCGCATCCTCGCCATAGATGGTGGTCGTTGTCCATGGCCCTGGCACGGTCAATTCACCCGGAGCGGGTGATGTCGGGCGCCGCCGCCCCTCCTACCGTGGCGGTATGGCTGCCGTGCGTCCGACACCCGCCGACCCGATGCCGGGCCTGCTCGCCGAGCGGGAGGCCGGCGACCAGCGCGCCATGCCGCCCGAGCTCGGCACGAACTCGATGGCCGTGCTCAGCGGGCCGACGTTCATGTACTCGGACTCGTGCGGGGACGTGCCGCCGGGCAGCATCGGAGGTCTGGTGCACCTGGACACCCGGCTGCTCAGCGGCTGGGCGCTCACCATCAACGGTCAGCCGCTGCTGGTGCTGCGCTCCGAGGCGATCGAGCACTACTCGGCCCTGTGCGTGCTGACCAACCCGGCGCGGTGCGACCTGCCGCCCGACAGCGTGGCGATCCGGCGGCTGCGGTACGTCGGCGACGGCTTCCACGAGCGGGTGGAGATGGTGTCGTACCAGCCCGAGCCGGTCCGGTTCGAGCTGCGCCTGGCGGTGGGCGTCGACTTCGCCGACCTGTTCGAGGTCAAGTCCGGTGTGCGGGACCGCTCCGCCGAGATCGTCCGCAACCACGCGCCGGACGGCTCGGAGCTGTGCTTCTCCTACGCCCGGGACGGCTTCGCCGCCGAGACCCGCGTCCGCTGCTCCCGGCCCGCCGACCGGGTCGAGGGCGACGAACTGGTCTGGGACGTCACCCTCACGCGCGGGCAGGAGTGGCAGCTCGACCTGGACGTGCCGCTGCCGCCGGGGATGGGGGTGGTGGAGCCGGCCCGGGGCGACATCGCCGACGTGATCCACCGGCGCGCCGACGAGCCGGTGCGCCGCTGGTCGGCCGAGCGGGCGGTGCTGCGCAGCGACAGCCAGGCGTTGCAGGAGACGGTCCGGCAGTCCCGGGACGACCTCGCGGCGCTCCGGCTCGATCTGGAGGTAAAGGGGGAGCGGATCATGCTCCCCGGCGCCGGCCTGCCCTGGTTCCTCGCCGTCTTCGGCCGCGACACCCTGATCGCCGCCTACCAGACGCTGGTGGCCGGGCCGACGCTGGCCAAGGGCGCGCTGCTCGCGCTCGCCCGGTTGCAGGGCGGCGAGTGCGTCGACTTCACCGACGAGGAGCCCGGCAAGATCCTGCACGAGGTCCGCAGCGGCGAACTCACCCGCACCGGCGCCAAGCCCTACGGGCCCTACTACGGCTCCGCCGACGCCACCCAGCTCTGGCTGATCCTGCTCTCCGAGTACTGGCGGTGGACCCGCGACGACCAGACCGTGCGGTTCCTACGCGACAACGCGCTCGCCGCGCTGCACTGGATCGACAGGTACGGCGACCGTGACGGGGACGGCTACGTCGAGTACGCGACCCGCTCGCCGGAGGGGCTCGGCAACCAGTGCTGGCGGGACTCGCCGGACGGGGTCTCCTTCTCCGACGGCCGGATCCCGGTGCTGCCGATCGCCACCTGCGACCTGCAGGGCTACGTCTACGACGCGAAGCTGCGGCTGGCCGAGCTGGCCGACGGCCCCCTGGCCGACCCCGACCTGGCCCGTCGGTTGCGCGCCGAGGCCGCCGACCTGTACGACCGGTTCAACCGCGACTTCTGGATCGACGGTCGGGGCGGCTTCTACGCGGTCGGGCTGGACGGCGACAAGAACCCGATCGACTCGAAGACCTCCAACATGGGCCACCTGCTCTGGAGCGGCATCGTGCCGCCGGAGCGCGCCGAGGCGGTCGTGCGGCAGTTGATGGCCGACCACATGTTCTCGGGATGGGGGATTCGCACCCTGTCCCGGGAGGACCGCCTGTTCAACTCGCTCGGCTACCACCGCGGCACGGTGTGGCCGCACGACAACTCCCTCGCCGTGCTCGGCATGGCCCGGTACGGCTACCGGGCCGAGGCGAACCGGATCAGCCTCGCCCTGCTGGAGGCGGCCGAGCAGTTCGGGCACCGGCTGCCGGAGGCGATGAGCGGGTTTCCCCGCGATCGGCTGCTCTTCGCCGTGCCGTACCCGACCGCCTGCAGCCCGCAGGCCTGGGCGGCGGGCGCCCCGCTGGCGCTGGTGCGGGCGATGCTCGGCGCCGAACCGGTCGACGGCCGGCTGGTACTCGACCCCGACATACCCCCGGAGATCGGGCGCATCAGCGCCGAGCGGGTGCGCGCGTTCGGGCAATGCTGGGAGGTGGAGGCGGTCGGCCGGACCGGGTACGCCCGACTGGTCGAGTGCTGAACTGACCGATCTGCCACGTTTGTTGCGGCGGGTCGTGGGAACGGGGCGGCAATGACGAAACCTCGTGTGGTGATCGTGGGGGCCGGGTTCGCCGGTTACCACGCGGCGAAGACGTTGAGCCGGCTGGCCCGGGGCCGGGCCGAGATCGTGGTGCTGAACTCCACCGACTACTTCCTCTACCTGCCGCTGCTGCCCGAGGTGGCCGCCGGCGTCGTCGGGCCGACCCGGATCTCCGTGCCGCTGACGGGGACGCTGCCCGGGGTGCGGGTGCTGATCGGCGAGGCCGACCACGTCGACCTGCAGAACCGCTGGGTCGGCTTCACCCAGCCGGAGGGAGACCGCAACCGGATCGCGTACGACCGGCTGGTCCTCGCCGTCGGCAGCGTCAACAAGCTGCTGCCGATCCCCGGCGTCACCCAGTACGCGCACGGCTTCCGCGGCCTGCCGGAGGCGCTCTACCTGCACGACCACGTGGTCCGGCAGATCGAGCTGGCCGAGCAGGCCGACGACCCCGCCGAGCAGCAGGCGCGTGCCACCTTCGTGGTCGTCGGCGCCGGCTACACCGGCACCGAGGTGGCCGCGCAGGGGCAGCTCTTCACCGACGAGCTGGTCTCCCAGCGCCCCCGGCTCAAGATCCGCCCCAGATGGATGCTGCTCGACGTCGCGCCCCGGGTCCTGCCCGAGCTGGACAAGCGGATGTCCGACACCGCCGACCGGGTGCTGCGCAAGCGTGGCGTGGACGTACGGATGGGCACGTCGGTGGCCGTCGCCACCGCCGACGGGGTCACCCTCACCGACGGCGACTACGTCCCCACCTGCACCCTGGTCTGGTGCGTCGGCGTGCGCCCCGACCCGTTCGTCGCCGAGCTGGGGCTGCGCACCGAGAAGGGCCGACTCGTCGTCGACGAGTACCTCACCGTGCCCGGCTTCCCGGAGGTGTACGCCTGCGGCGACGCCGCCGCCGTGCCCGACCTGACCCGGCCGGGGCAGATCTGCACGATGACGGCGCAGCACGCCCAGCGGCAGGGCAAGCTGGCCGCCCACAACATCGCCGCCTCCTACGGGCAGGGTCGGCGCAAGCCGTACCGGCACCACGACCTGGGTTGGGTGGTCGACCTGGGCGGCAAGGACGCGGCCGCGAACCCGTTGAAGGTGTCGCTGTCGGGGCTGCCCGCCAAGGTGGTCACCCGGGGCTACCACCTGCTGGCGATGCCGGGCAACCGGGCGCGGGTGAGCGCCGACTGGGCGCTGGACGCCGCGCTGCCGCGCCCGGCGGTGCAGCTCGGCCTGGTCCCGGCCAACGCCGTGCCCCTGGAGAGCTCCTCGCCCGAGGTGGCCGTCCGGGCCCGCTGACCGCCGCCGTCGCCGCGTCGGCGTGGACGGACGTGGACTCCGTCGGACGGCACGCCGGTCTGTCAATCGCCCCGTGGACGTACGACCGGGGTCTACCGTCCCCGCCGGGATGGTCGCCCGTGGGGTGACGCGACGCGGGTGCGTCCAGGGCAACGTGGGCATGGACCGAAGTTGGCGAACCGGCCAAGGAGGACCATGACCACCGCACTGACCCGCCGACACCTGCTCACCGCCGCGCTCGCCACCGGGGTCGCCGTGCCGCTCGGCGCCGCCGGCCACGGCCCGGCCGCCTCGGCCGCGCCCCGCCCGGCCCGGCTCACGCTGCCCCCACCCACCGGGCCGCACCGGGTCGGCACCGTGTCGCTGCACCTCGTCGACAGCTCCCGCCCGGATCCGGTCGCCGGCCCGGGACGGCACCGCGAACTCATGGCGAGCGTCTGGTACCCCGCCGCCCGTCACGCCCGGCGCCATCCGGTGGCGCCGTGGATGCCCGTCGCGCCGATGCGCGCACTGCTCGCCTCCGCCGGATTCGACGCCGACGTCGCACCGGCCCCCCGCACGTTCGGCCACGAGGGCGCTCCGGTGATCCGGACACCCGGTCGGCTGCCCGTGGTCGTGTTCTCCCACGGCGCCGGGGGGCACCGTTCCGAGACCACCATCGTGGTCCAGGAACTCGCCAGCCACGGCTACGTCGTGGTCACGGTCGCCCACACGTACGACACGTTCAGTGAGTTTCCCGACGGGCGGCTCGCCGTCCCGGTCGACGATCCGTCGTTGACACCGTGGGACTACGCCCACGACCTCCGATTCGTCCTCGACCGCGTCGAGGACCTCGCCGCCGGCCGTAACCCCGACGCCGGGCGGCGTCCCCTGCCGGCCGGCCTGTGCGCCGCGCTCGACCCGCGTCGCGTCGGCATGTTCGGCTGGTCGAAGGGCGCCACCGCCACCGCCCTCGTCATGAACGAGGACCGGCGCGTGCGGGCCGGGCTCGGCCTCGACGGCCCCATGCAGTCGCGGCCGCCGGTCACCGACCTCGACCGGCCGTTCATGCTGATGACCGCCGAGTTCACCCGGGCCGCCGAGCCCAGCGTCGAGCGGTTCTGGTCGCACCTGCGCGGATGGCGGCTCGACGTGCGGGCCGACGGCGCGCTCCACGGTGGGTACTGCGACCACCAGTGGCTGCTCCCGCAACTGGCGACGATCGTCGGGATGAGCGACGAGGACCTCGCCGGCTGGATCGGCGCCCTCGACCCGGCCCGGGCGGTGCGGATCCAGCAGGCGTACCCGCTCGCCTTCTTCGACCTGCACCTACGCCACCGGCGACAGCGCCTGCTCGAAGGCCCGGACCCGGCTTTCCCGGACGTGCGGTACATCCCCTGACGGCGGCCCGACGTGTTGCTCGGCCACCCCCGGGGGCGGGGGTCACGGCAGGGGGTGACCACCCGCGCACAGGCCCCGGGGCGGGGGGGCGGGCGCGGCGAGGG
>NZ_JBSGDY010000251.1:0-6603 GCF_053602615.1 Micromonospora sp. NPDC004336 | reverse complement strand
GCCCGGGGCCGACGTGACGGCGGCCCGGGCGGCGGTGTCGACGGGCGCGTCAGGGGGCGGCGGGGAAGCCGTACCGGGCGGCGTGCTCCGGGTCGGCCGGGTCGATCTGGCGGATCCCCGCGTCGGCGAGGCGCTTGTTGACCTCGTCGAGCTGCTCGCGCACCAGCCGGGCCTCCTCGTCGGTGACCCGGCCCCGGTGCGGCTTGCCGGCGTGCTCGATGGTGCCGTAGTCGACCTTCTCGGCGCTCTTGCGGGCCTTCGGCGGGCGGACCCGCTCGGCGGTCCTGAGCAGCTGCGCCATCGGCACGTCGGTGGCCATGGCGTCGAACTCGCTCGCGGTCAGCACCACCCGCCGGGGCTCGCCGCCGCCGTGCCGGTCGTGGATCTCGACCACCGCCACGTCGAGCGCGGCGTCGTCGATGCCTTCCACCTCGACCGGGGTGGCGTCCAGTTGCACGGGCCCGGCCACCAGGTCAGGGTGCTCCAGGACGACGACGCGGACCACCTCGTCGTCGGGCTGGATCACCGTGCCGCTGAAGTCGGAGACGTGGATCGTCTTCTTGCCCATGCGCGGTGCTTCTCCTGTCGTGGGCCGGGATTGTGGACCAGAAGAAATTACCCGACAGGTGTGCGAAAGCCGCCGCTGGACCGCCCGGGTGTGTCGTCGCCGCCGAACGGGGCCCGGATCAGCGCGGGTTCAGGTTGCGGCGGGTGGAGGCGCCGGCCGGCAACCTGTTGAGCTCTCCCCAGGAGAGCGCCTCGGCGCGGGCGGCGCCGCGGTTGCCCCGGTACGGCGGCTGGGCGGGAAATCGCCCGGCCTCCGCGGGGGCCCGCCACAGTCGCTCGGTGTCCTGCTGGTACCGGTCATTCGGCTGATTCGGCATGACCATAACCGTCCCAAAGAAAGTTGTACATGTATGGAAATGGATATGACGGTCGATCGATGCGTCGGGTTCCCGGGAGTCGCGGCCGGATCTCGCGGCATCCATCGGCGGTGGTCCGTGCGTGGTACCCGCCCGCGACGCCCTTGAATCTGGGTGCCGGTAACGGGTTCCGGTGCCCGCTTCCGTGCCGCGCCGCCGCCCGTCCGGGCCGGAAGGTGACCGACGTCTCTTGAGTCATACCCCCTGGGGGTATATGGTCTCGGGCATGACGAACGCGAATCTCACCCGACTGGCGATCACGGCGACCCTGCACTGCCTCACGGGCTGCGCCATCGGCGAGGTCCTCGGCATGGTGATCGGCACCGCCCTCGGCTGGTCCAACCTCGCCACCATCGCCCTCGCGGTCGGCCTCGCCTTCCTCTTCGGCTACTCGCTGACGATCCGGCCGGTGCTGCGCTCCGGCGTCCCGCTGCGCGCGGCCGTCAAGGTGGCGCTGGTCGCCGACACGGTGAGCATCGCGGTGATGGAGGTGGTCGACAACGGCGTCATGCTCGCCATCCCCGGCGCGATGGAGGCCGGCCTGACGAGCTGGGTGTTCTGGGCCAGCCTGGCGGGCGCGCTCGCGGTGGCCTTCGTGGTCACCGTGCCGGTCAACCGGGCGCTGATCTCGCGCGGCCAGGGCCACGCGGTCACCCACCGCTACCACGCCGGCCACGAAGGCGACCACGCCGGGCACGAGACGGGCCACGCCGGCAACGCGGCGGGGCACGAGCACGGTCACGCCGGGCACGGCCACGCGGGGCACGAGACGGGCCACGCCGGGCACGAGGGTGGCCACGTCGGGCACGCACGGCACTGATCGGGACCGTGCGCGGGCGCCGGCCGTCCGGCGTACGGTGATCGACAGGCGGGCCGGGGCGCGGACGGCGTCCCGGCCCGGCACGGCGGGTGGCCCCCGGGCGGGCGGCCGCCCCCGGCGGACCCTCCGGGAGGTGACCCGATGCTCGACCGGCGGCTGCACCTGCACCTGGCGAGCTGGCTGGGGCAGTGGCCGGCCGGCCCCGGGCTGCACGTGGTCGGTTCGCACCGGCGGGCCCGGCCGGGCTGGGACGGCCGGGTGCGGCCCGCGATCGCCGTCGTGGCGGGGGCGAGCACGGTGCTCTCCGTGCCGCCGGACCGGGTGGCCGCCGTCCGGGAGCTGGCGTGCGGGCCGGCGGGGCGGCTGCCGGCCGGGCTGCCCGGGGCGGTCGGCCAGCCCGGCTGGCCGGTCAGCGATCGCGTCTTCCGGTGGAGCGTGGCCCCGGCCCCGCTGCCCGACGTGGGGGAGTGGGTGTCCCCGGGCACGCGGGGGCTGCCGTCCTGGCTCCGGCTCTTCGACCGGCCCGTGCTGGTGGTCCGCGACGAGCGTGGCCGCTACCTGTCGGGCGTGGGCGTGAAGCGGCACGACGCGTACGGCCACGAACTGGCGGTGGGTACGACGCCGGCGGCGCGGGGGCGGGGCCTGGCCCGGCGGCTGGTCGCGCAGGCGGCCCGCCGGGTGCTCGACGAGGGCGCCGTCCCGACCTACCTGCACGACCACGCCAACATCGCCTCGGCGCGGGTCGCCGAGGCGGCGGGCTTTCCCGATCGGGGCTGGCGGTCGTTCGGGGTGTACCCGCCCTGACCCGGCGGCGCGCCGAGGCGCGACCGGTGGCGCCGACGCCGCGACCGAGGGCGACGGCCCGGGTGCCAGCAGGCGGCGGGGCGCGGACGGCAGGGCGCGGACCGTGGATCCCGGGCCGGATCCACGGTCCGCAGCCTCCCCCCCCAGGTCCCGTGCCCCCGCGGCGGCGGTGCGGGGCCGGTCGGCGTCCGTGTCGATTACGCTATGTGTCGATGGGCGGTTCGGCAAGACGCCGACCGGTGGATCTGGACTGTCCAGAAGTGGACTTGACCTGCGGCGGGACGGATTCGGGTCGCGCGTCGGGTCAGTGACGCAACGTGCGGATGAGGTCCAGGACCTGCCGGGTGACCGGGCGTAGCACCCGCAACCGGGACAGCCCCACCAGCCGGTCGATCAGGGGGACCGCGCCGTCGATGAGCTTCCGGGTCCTGGCCTGCCCCGGGGACCGGTCGTGGACCCAGTAGAGGACCACGCCCATGTACGCCAGCCAGAGCAGCTCGGGCAGGTGGGGACGCAGCTCCGCGTCCACCTTCGCGGTGGAGCCGTCGAGCACCTCGGCGAAGAGGTCGACGGCCGCCCGGCGGGGCGCCGACGACTCCTCCGAGAACGGGCTCAGCGGCGAGGTCGGCTCCGCCGCCGTCTTGAAGAAGCTGGCCGCGAAGTCGTGCGACGGGGTGAGCACGTCCACGCCGGCGTGCAGCACCCCGGCGAGCCGGGCGGCGAAGTCGGACTCCCGGTCGAGCACCGGTCGCGCCGCCGCCCGGTGTTCGACCTGCGCCCGGGCGTAGAACTCCTGGATCAGGTGGTCCTTCGAGCCGAAGTAGTAGTAGGCGTTGCCCACCGCGACCCCGGCCTCCTGGGCGATGGCGCGCATGGTGGTCTTGGCGTACCCCCGCTCGCGGAACAGCCGCATCGCCGTGTCCAGGATGAGCTGCCGCGTCTGCTCGCCACGGGCGGTGGCCGGCTCACCCGCAGCGGTCGTCGGCGCAGTCTGCTCGGTCATCGGGGTCACCGTATCCCGCCGGGTCGTCGACCGGCTCCGCCGACGGATCGCGGACGCGTTCGCGTGCCGCCGAGGCGGCGGCGACCACCCGGCGGGCGAGCGGCAGCAGGTGCGGGCGCGCCAGCCGCTCGGCGGCGCCCCGGTGGTCGGCCAGCGCCCAGAGGCAGGCGAACCAGGCGCCGTCGCCCGCGTACACCTCGCCGGTGTCCGCCACCACGGTGAGGTCGCGCAGCGTCGCGTCGTGGTCCAGGCCCGGGAAGCGCCGTCGGGCCCGCGCCGAGCCGGCCGGCACGAACTCCAGGGGTACGAGCTGGGCGCGGGACGCCAGCCAGCGGCGCGCGGCGCGACACAGCGGGCAGTGCGCGTCGTAGAGGACGGTGAAGCTCCGGACGCCACCGCCCCCGTGCGCGGTGGCGTCCGGAACCCGGCCCGCACCGGGCTCGGGCGGGGCGGTCATCGGACCGGCGGGGTGCCCGTGCCGGCCTCGGGCGCGCCGCCCGGACCGGTGGGGTGCGGGCCGGCGGGCTGCGGGGCGGTGGGGTGCGGGTTGCCGGTGGGGCGCGGGCCGGCGGGGTTCGGGCCTCCGGCGGGGTGCGGGCCTCCGGCGGGGTGCGGGTTGCCGGTGGGGTGCGGGCCGGTGGTGGCGGTCGGGTGGGGGCCGCGCGGCGCGGGCGGCATCTGCAGCCGGCCGACCGGGGCGAGCGGGGGCTGGGTGGCGAGCTGGCGCAGCCGGCCCCGGCGGTACCGGCCGAGCGCGAAGACGTTGAAGAAGTGCAGCGCCCCCAGCACCAGCAGCACCAGGCCGATCTTGAGGGACAGCTCCTCCATGGCCTGGGCGGTGGACGCGACGGGATCGGGGTGTTTCATCGCCACGGTGACGTAGCCGAGGTTGAGCAGGTAGAAGCCGACCACGAGCAGGCTGTTCACCGCGCCGGCCAGCCGCCCGTCGGCGAACACCTCCTCGAGGAAGACCAGCCCGTTGCGGGAGAGCGCCCGGGCCACCCACACGGTCAGCCCGATGCTGACCGCCAGGTAGACCAGGTACATCCAGACCTTGGTGTCCATCGCCGACGCCTTTCTTGAACGCGTTCAAGTTGTCGAGGCCGAGCGTAGGGCAGTTCTTGAACATGTTCAAGACGTGGCGGGCGCGGACGCCGTGTGGCCGGCCGGCATGGCGGTCGGTATGGTCGGTCCGCGCCGGTCGGCGCATCTTCTCGACGGTGAGGCGGCCCCGATGGGTGGACGGAACGCGGAGTCGGGGCCGTTGTTCCTGCGGCCCGACGGCGAGGTCGACATGGCCACCGCCGACGCGCTGGGCGCCACCATCACCGACGCGCTGCACCGGCCCGGCGTACGCGAGGTCGTCGTCGACCTCGCCGACGTCCGCTTCCTCGACTCCAGCGGCGTACGCGTCCTCGTGCACGGCGTCGCCCTGGCCCGCGAGCGCGACGCGACGCTGCGGGTGGCGAACCCGCAGCCGGTGGTGGCGCGGGTGCTGCGGATCACCGGGGTCGGCCCGCTGCTCGGGCTGGTCGACGACGAGGCCGCCCGGCCCCCGGTCGCCCGCGGCTGGCGCGGCCTGGACTGATCCCGCGAGGGCCCGCTGCGCGCCGGCTGGGCTCAGGGCCGCGTGCGGGCCGGACCGGTGCCACTCAGGGCTCCGTGCGGGCCGGAGCGGTGCCGCTCACGGCTGCGTGCGGCCGGACCGCTGCCGGTCAGGGCTCCGTGCGGGCGGCGGCTCCGGCCGACCACTCGACGAGCATCAGGGTCGCGTCGTCCCGGTGGGGCCCGGCCTGGTGCGCGACCACCGCGTGACTCAGCCGGCGCAGGGTCTCCGGCGCCGGCAGCCCGGAGCCGATGTGCCGCTCGGCGAGGTCGGCCAGCCGGGGCAGGCCGAACATCTCGCCGGCCGGGTCGCGCGCCTCGGTCACCCCGTCGGTGTGCAGCAGCAGCCGGTCACCGGGCTCCAGCCGCGTCTCCGCCACGTCGACCCGGCCGTCCGGCAGGCCGAGCGGGAGCCGCCGGCCCCCGCCGAGCGCCTGCACGGCCCGGCCCCGGCGCAGCAGCACCGGCGGCGGGTGCCCCGCGTTGACGTAGCGCAGCAGCCCGGTGCCGGTGTCGAACTCGGCGAGCACCGCCGTGACGAACCGCGCGTCCCGCCACTGCGCGGCGATCGCGGCGTCGACCGCGCGCACCAGCCCCGGCAGGTCCGAGCCGGCGCGCCGGGCCGCCCGCAGCGCCGCCAGCGCGACCGAGGTGGTCAGCACCGCCGGCAGGCCGTGCCCCACCCCGTCGAGGATCGCCAACGCCACGATCCCGCCGTCCGCCGCGTAGTCGAACGCGTCGCCGCCCACCTCGTAGCAGGGTTCGAGCAGGGCGCTGACCGTGGTGTCCGAGGTGGCGAAGGTCAGCGGCGGCAGCAGTTGCCAGAGCAGCTCGGCCGACACCCCCATCGGGCGGCTGCGGCGCGTCCGGTGCAGGACGTCCCCGTACGCGCTCTTGCTGGTGACCGCGTGACCGACCAGGCCGGAGACGAGGCGGCAGCCGTCGCGGAGCGCCTCGTCGGCGAGGTCGGTCCCGGCCGGCGGGAACACCTCCAGCAGGCCCAGCCGGTCGGTGCCGTCGACGACCGGCACCCAGAGCCGGGGCGGCGGCCCCAGCCCGGCGTGCACCTCGACCTGGGTGAAGGCGCGACCGGCCAGGCTGCTGTCGATCGGCAGCGGGTCCGGCGTCGGCCTGCCCCGCTCCGGCAGCGGGCGCAGGTCGCGCTGCTCGGCGTCGACCAGATAGACGGTCACCGTCGTGCCCAGCGGCCGGAGCGCGGCGTTGATCGCCACGGGCAGTTGGTCGGGTGGCAGCCGGTGCGACAGGGACAGCAGATCGGCCACCGCCCGGTGCCAGGGCTCGGTCGCGGTCATTCCCGTCGCATACCCCGCGTCCGCTCCGGCAAAGCCGCCCGGGGCGCACGGGATGGGTCGCCGGCCCGGCGCGCGCCGGGCCGGGGGGCCCCCCGCGCGGCGCGCCGCCCCCGGGGGGGGGGGGGGTCAGGGCGC
>NZ_JBSGDY010000250.1:0-6630 GCF_053602615.1 Micromonospora sp. NPDC004336 | reverse complement strand
GGTCGTGCGTGATCATGACCAGCGCGGTGCCGGAGTCGCGGACCAGCTCCTTGAGCAGCTCCAGGATCTCGCCGCCGGCCGCCCGCCGGAGGCCCCCTCGCCGGCCCACTGAGCCCCCGCCGGCCCACTGAGCCCCCGCCGGTCCACTGAGCCCCCGCCGGCCCACTGAGCCCTCGCCGGCCCACTGAGCCCCGCCGGCCCACTGAGGCCCGCCGGCCCACTGAGGCCCGCCGGTCTACTGAGCCCCCGCCGGTCCACTCGGCTCTCGCCGCCCTGCGGCATCGGGCCGCCGCCCCGATAATGGCGGCGGAGGTGATCCACGTGGTCGACCGCGAGAGTGTGCCCACGCTGTGCCAGGTGGTGCTCGACTGCACCGACGCCAGGTCCCTGGCGGAGTTCTACCGGGCCCTGCTGGGCCTGGTCTACCGGCCCGGGGACGAGCCGCCGGAGGCGGGCGAGGCCGACGAGCGCGGTCGCGACTGGCTCGTGCTGCGCACGCCGGGCGGCGGCCCCCAGATCGCCTTCCAGCAGGTCGACCACCTGCCGGAGGCGACCTGGCCGGAGCACACGGTGCCGCAGCAGCTGCACCTGGACCTGACGGTCACGTCGGTCGAGGAGCTGCTGGTGCAGCACGAGCGGGTGCTGCGCCTCGGCGGCCGGCTGCGGTACGACCGCATCGACGACCCCGACGAGCCGCTCCGCGTGTACGCCGATCCGGCCGGCCACCCGTTCTGCGTCTTCGTCGGCTGACCGCGCCGCCGGCAGCCCTCCGCCTCGCACCCGGAGGCCCTCGGCCGCGGCGGGCGGCCCCGGGCGACGGCCCCGAGGGTGCGGAGCGGACGCCACCCCGGCCGGCGGACGCGACGGTTTCCGCTCGGCCCGGCGGACGCGGCGGTTTCCGCTCGGCCCGGCGGGCGGGGCGCCCGCGGTGGCCGATAGCCTGCGTCCGTGACGCACGAGCGGGAGATCACCGAGCCTGTCGACCTGTGCCTGCCGAACGGGCGGCTGAACCCGGCGGCGGTCGGCTGGAGCCGTCGGCCGCTGCACCGGGCGAACCTGCGCGGCTGGGGGCGGGCCAAGCGGTGGGAGTACTGGGGGATCGTCACCCCGACGCACATCGTCGGCCTGGTCGTGTCGTCGCTGGACTACGCCGGCGTGCACGGCGTCTACGTCCTCGACCGCCGCACCGGCGTCGAGACCGACCGGGAGACGGTCGTTCCGCTCGCCCGCGGCGCGGTGTTCCCGCCGGTGAGCGGCACGGGGCCGGTGCGGGTGAGCGGGGGCGGGCTGACGTTCCACATCGACCAGAGCCCGGACGGCACCACGATCCGTGCCGCCGCGCCCGGCGTCGAGGTCGACGTGGAGGTCCCGCTGCCACCGGGGCACGAGTCGCTCGGCGTCGTGGTGCCGTGGAGCACCCGCCGTTTCCAGTACACGGTGAAGGACGTGGGCCGGCCGGTGCGGGGCACGCTGCGCGTCGACGGCACGACGCACCCGATCGGCGGGGACGACTCGTTCGCCGTCCTCGACCACGGCCGCGGCAAGTGGCCGTACGCCGTCCGCTGGAACTGGGCGGCCGGCAGCGGGCCGGGCCGGGCGATCCAGCTCGGCGGGCGCTGGACCGACGGCACCGGCTCCACCGAGAACGCCCTCCTGCTCGACGGGCGGCTGCACAAGATCGGCGCCGAGCTCGCCTGGCGCTACGACCGCGCCGACTGGCTGCGCCCGTGGCGGATCACCGGCACCGGGGTGGACGTGGAGTTCCACCCGTTCCACGAGCGGATCGCCCGCACCAACCTCGGCGTGCTGGCGAACGAGACCCACCAGTGCTTCGGGCACTTCTCCGGCTGGGCGTGCGCGGACGACGGGGAACGCGTCGACCTCGACGGCCTCGTCGGCTGGGCGGAGGAGGCCCGCAACCGCTGGTAGCAGCCGCAGGGCCGGCCGATCCGCGCCCGGCGCCGCCGGCTGGTTACCGTTGCCCTGTGCGATTCGGGGTGCTCGGCACGGTGGTGGTCTGGACGTCGACCGGCGCCGCCGTCCCCGTGCCCGGCCTGAAGGTCCGGGCGTTGCTCGCCGACCTGCTGGTGCACGAGGGGCGTCCGGTGCCCGCCGACCGGCTCGTCGAGGACCTCTGGGCTGGCCGGGCGCCCGGCAACGCGCTCGGGGCGTTGCAGGTCAAGGTCTCGCAGCTGCGCCGGGCGCTGGAGACCGGCGAGCCGGGCGGCCGCGACCTGGTCGGGTCCGGCGACGCCGGATACCGGCTGCGGGTCGCGGCCGAGTCGGTCGACGCCGGGCAGTTCGCGGCCCTGCTCGCGCGCTCGCGGGCGCAGTCCGAGCCGGCGCGGCGGGTCGCCCTGCTGACCGAGGCGCTGGCCCTGTGGCGCGGCCCGGCGTACGCCGACTTCGCCGACGAGCCGTTCGCGCGCCAGGCCGTCGACCGCCTTGGCGAGCAGCGGTTGACCGCGCTGGAGGAGCTCGCCGAGGCGCGGCTCGCGCTCGGCGAACACGCCCTGCTCACCGGCGAGCTGGCCGACCTCGTGGACCGCCACCCGTGGCGCGAGCGGCTGCGGGCCGCGCACCTGCGCGCGCTGTACGGGTCGGGCCGTCAGCGCGAGGCGCTGGCCGCCTACGAGCGGTTCCGCCGCGACCTGCGCGACGAGCTGGGCCTCGATCCGGGGCCGGAGCTGGTCGAGCTGCACCGGGCGATCCTGCGTCAGGACCCGGCCCTGCGACCGCCGGCGGCACCGCCCCGCGCCCGGACCAACCTGCCCGCCCCCGCGTCGACCGGGCCGTACGGGGGGCTGATCGGGCGCGACGAGGCCGTCGAGGCCGTTCGCGAGCGGTTGGCGGGGGAGCGGCTGGTGACGCTGACCGGCCCGGGCGGGGTGGGCAAGACGCGGTTGGCGGCCGAGGCGGCCCGTACGCTCGCCGACAGGTTTCCCGACGGGATCTGGATGGTGGAGCTGGCCGGTCAGCCGGCCCTCGCCGATCCGGGGGCGGTCGACGAGGTCGCCGACGCGGTGGCCGACATCCTGGACATCCGCGAGGACGGCGCGCCGGGCCTGCCGGGTGACCGGTCCCGGGACGCCACCGACCGGCTCGTCGACGCGCTGCGCGACCGCCGGACGCTGCTGGTGCTGGACAACTGCGAGCACGTCGTCGTGCCGGTCGCCCACCTGGCCGAGCGGTTGCTCGGCGCCGCTCCCGAGCTGCGGATCCTGGCGACCGGTCGGGAGCCGCTCGGTGTCACCGGGGAGGCGACGCTCCCCGTGCCGCCGCTGGCGCTGCCCGAGCCGGGGGCGACGGCGGAGCAGGTGGCGCAGGCCCCCGCCGTACGGCTGTTCCTGGACCGGGCCCGCGCCGCCGAGCCCCGCGTCACCCTCGACGCGGAGACCGCCGCGACGGTCGCCACGATCTGCCGGCGGCTCGACGGCGTGCCGCTGGCGCTGGAGCTGGCCGCGTCCCGCCTGCGCGCGCTCGACCCGGCGGAGCTGGCGGCCCGGCTCGACGACCGGTTCCGGTTGCTGTCGTCCGGCCGGCGCACCGCCCCGGCGCGGCAGCAGACCCTGCGTGCCATGATCGACTGGAGCTGGGACCTGCTGTCGGGCCGCGAACGCGCGGTGCTGCGACGGCTGGCCGTCTTCGCCGACGGCGCCACGCTGCCCGCCGCCGAGCGGGTGTGCGCCGACGGGCAGGTGGCGCCGGAGGACGTCCTCGACGTCCTGGCCCGACTGGTCGACCGCTCCCTGGTGAGCGTCCGCCACGGCGAACACCCGCGCCGCTACCGGCTGCTGGAGACGGTCGCCGCCTACGGCGTGGAGCAGCTCGACCGCGCCGGCGAGGCCGTCGCCACGCGCCGCCGGCACGCCGAGTTCCACGCCCGCCTCGTCGACGACGCCGCCGCCCGCCTGCGCGGCCACGACCAGCACGCCGCGCTGCGCGAGCTCGACGGCGACGTCGCGAACCTGCGGGCGGCGGCGGACGCGGCGGCGGCACACGGCTGGGCGCACCTGGGGCTGCGGCTGGCCACCTCGCTGGCCTGGTACCGGCTGGTGCGGGGCCGCCTCCGCGAGGCGCGCGCGGCGTTGCGGACGGCGCTGGAGACCGCGCCGGCCGGTGCGGACGACACCGCGCCCGACGCGCTGCGGCTGCGGGCGTCGACGTGGCTGGCCGCGATCGCCACCCGCGACGGCGACCCGGCCGCGCCGCGACAGCGGGTGCTCGACCGGTACGCGGACACCGACGAGCAGGGCCGGGCGTTCGCGCAGTGGCTGTTCGCCTTCATGCTGCTCGGCTCGGGCGACACGGCCGAGGCGGCCGGCCTGCTCGACGCGGCCCTGGCGACGTTCCGGGCGGCCGGCGACCGGTGGGGGATCGCGGCGGCCCTGGCCGCGCGCGTCGAGCTGGCGCTCGTGCAGGGCGACCTGTCGACCGCGCGGCACGACTGCGAGACCAGCCGGTCGTTGTTCGTCCAGCTCGGCGACTGCTGGGGGCAGGCGCACTCGACCAGCCTGCTGGGCACCCTCGCCGAGATCGGCGGCGACTACCCGGCCGCCGCGGCGTCGTACCGGGAGGCGCTGCGCATCGCCGAGCAGCTGCGGCTGTGGGCGTCGGTCTCCCGGCAACTGGCCAGCCTGGGCCGGCTCGCCCTGCTGGCCGGCGACCACGACGAGGCCGTGGCATACCACGAGCGCGCGCTGCGGTTGGCCGAGGAGCAGTCGAACCGGCCCGCCGCGGCGTTCGCGGGCACCGGCCTGGCGATGGTCGCGCGCCGGCGCGGCGACCTCGACGCCGCCGAGGCACGCCAGCGGGACCTGCTCGACTGGAACCGCCGGACCGGCTACCTGCCGGGCTGCGCGCTGGCGCTGGCGGAGCTGGGCTTCGTCGCCGAGCAGCGCGGCGACGCCGCCACCGCCGAGCGCCGCCACCGGGAGGCACTCGACGCCGCCCGCTCCACTCGGGACCGCCGCGCCGTCGCCCTGGCCCTGGAGGGCCTGGCCGGCAGCGCCGGCCTGGCCGGCGAGCACCGCCGCGCCGCCCGGCTGCTGGGCGCGGCGAGGGCGCTGCGCGAGTCGGCGGGGGTGCCGCTGCCGCCCGCGGAGCGGTACGACGTGGAGCGGATCACCGCGCGCGTCCGCGAGGCGCTCGGCGCCGCCGACCTCGCCGCCGAGGCGGGGCATGGTGCGCGGCTGGACCCCGCCGACCTCGCCGCGGAGCTGGGGCGCGGCGGGCTGCTGGGCTTCGAGGATCCGGCGGTGGCCGGGGACGGCCGGCGCATCGGGACCGCCCGGTAGGTCCATTCGGCACGGTCCCCGTCCGACGCCGCGCCGACGGTTCGCGCCGGGCGGGTGTCGGCGATCCGGGCATGGCGGCCCGGATCCATTGCATGCTATATATGTTTAAAGCCTAGGCCCCATCGCGTCGCTGCCGTCCCCGTCGGCGGGCGCGGTCAGATCCCGGTGGAGCTTCCGCTCCGCCGTGCACGCGCGGCGTCGACGACGCCGAGACGACCAGCCGGGAGTGAGCCCATGCGCCAGCGTCACATCCTCTTCGTCAACGTCCAGGGGCACGGCCACGTCTACCCGTCGCTCGGCCTGGTGAGCGAGCTCGCCCGGCGCGGGCACCGGATCACGTACGTGACCACGGCGCTGTTCGCCGACGAGGTCAAGGCGGCCGGGGCCGAGGTGGTGCCGTACAAGTCGGAGTTCGACACCTTCCACGTGCCCGAGGTCGTCAAGCAGGAGGACGCCGAGACGCAGCTGCACCTGGTGTACGTCCGCGAGAACGTGGCCATCCTGCGGGCCGCCGAGGAGGCGTTGCGGGACGACCGGCCCGACCTCGTGGTCTACGACGTGTTCCCGTTCATCGCCGGCCGGCTGCTCGCCACCGCCTGGGGCCTGCCGGCCGTACGCCTCACCGGCGGCTTCGCGGCGAACGAGCACTACTCGCTCTTCAAGGAGTTGTGGCGGAGCAACGGCCAACGCCACCCGGCCGACGTGCCGGCGGTGCACTCCGTGCTGGTCGACCTGCTCGCGCGCTACGGCGTCGACACCCCGATCAAGGAATACTGGGACGAGGTCGAGGGCCTCACCGTCGTCTTCCTGCCGAAGTCGTTCCAGCCCTTCGCCGAGACGTTCGACGAGCGGTTCGCGTTCGTCGGCCCCACCCTCACCGGCCGGGACGGCCAGGCCGGTTGGCAGCCGCCGCGCCCGGGCGCGCCGGTGCTGCTGGTGTCGCTGGGCAACCAGTTCAACGAGCATCCCGAGTTCTTCCGTGCCTGCGCGGACGCCTTCGCCGGCACCGACTGGCACGTGGTGATGGCGATCGGCGGCTTCCTCGATCCGGCGGCGCTGGGCCCGCTGCCGCCCAACGTCGAGGCGCACCGGTGGATCCCGTTCCACTCGGTCCTCGCCCACGCGACCGCGTGCCTGACGCACGGCACCACGGGTGCGGTGCTGGAGTCGTTCGCCGCCGGCGTGCCCCTGGCGCTCGTGCCGCACTTCGCGACCGAGGCCGCCCCCTCCGCGGCGCGCGTGGTCGAGCTGGGCCTGGGCCACGTGCTGCCGCCCGACCGCGTCGAGCCCGGCCAGGTCATCGCCGACGGTCCCTGCACCGACGAGGGCGAGA